>DXZV01000002.1:37039-46982 GCA_019419485.1 Collinsella sp. | reverse complement strand
TCATTGTGCCCGAGTGGCAGGGCAAGGGACTCGGCCGCGAGCTCATCGACCTTGCGCGCGCCGAACTCGCCAAAGCCGGGTGCACCAAGTTCTTCCTGATGAGCGACTGCAACTCTGACTGGCAGTTCTACGAGCACCTCAACATGAAACGCATCCTGGAGGATCACAGCCAAGACACCGGCGACGGCTTTATCGTCTACATGTACGGAGGCGACACGCAGGATTAGCCTGAGTGCCGCCTCATGGGCTTTCTCCAAAACAGCCCAAACCAATCAGCCGCGCCAAAAGGGACATGCCAAAAAGGGACAGGTTTATTTTGGCAGGTTTTATCTGGGCAAACGCCAACCGCCGTGAGGAGAGCTGCTTGCCCTTGCGGCGGCCTTCTCGCCGAAAAACCAAGTGAGTAGACCTTTTGCAGGAGGCCGAGCACACTCCAAAACGCCACAGCTCTGACCTGCGGTTTTATTTAGCGTTTGTCGCGGTGTGCTCGACAGATCCAAAAAAGCCTACTCACTTGCATCTGAGGCGCACCGGATCGGCAAAAAACCGCCGCGAAAGGGGTCCGATCCTCTTCGCGGCAGTTGTTAATACGCCGAACTTGTTATCGCAAAAGCCAATCACGCGCCGAGACCACGCTACAGTCTTTCGACTCATACGTTGAATCCACGCGGGCCACAACATAGCGCGCATCTTTTGCAATGTCGATCTCATCGCATACAGCCTGTAAATGGCGGGCGTACTTATCGTGATACGTTCTGGATGATTTTATTTCGATAGCCTTGGGACTCCCTGAGTTTGTGCAGTCGAGCAAATCGATTTCTCGCTTGCCGTCGTCCCTATAGAAATACAACTCGGGATTCTCGCCCACGTTGAGATGGCTCTTCGCCGTTTCGGAAACGATGAGGTTTTCGAAAACTGCCCCCAGATAAGAGCTCTCCAAAAGTTGCTCCAGTGATCCAATTTTGAGCAAGTAGCAGAGCAGCCCCGTGTCGTAAAAATAAAGCTTGGGCGTTTTAGTCAAACGTTTCCTGGCATTTGCATAATAGGGCTGCAGTGAAAACGTCAGGTAGCTCTGCTCCAGGATAGACAACCAGCTTTTAATGGTCGATACGTTCACACCCGTATCTCGAGAAAGCGAAGATATATTAATGAGAGCACCGGCGCTCTGGGCAATTATGGACAGAAACTTATGAAACTCCGCTTTATTGCGCACGTCAAGCAAGCCCACAACATCGCGCTCAACATAGGTATCAATATAGCTGGGGAAATAAACCGAGGACGGCATTCCGGCGGAACGCAGGCGAGGGTATCCCCCTTCGAGCGCAAACAAATCCACTTCCAACTGCCCCTGCTGGCCCCTCTCCGCTTCTCGAAACGAAAATGGCAGCAATTTTAAGATCCCGACTCGCCCGGCAAGAGACTGGCCGATGCTTTTCATCATCAAAAAGTTTTGCGATCCCGTAAGGATGTATTGACCGGCATCTCCCCGCTCATCCGAAACAACCTGGATCATCGAGAACAAATCCGGGGCGTATTGCGCCTCATCGATGATGAGTCCGCCCTTTCGGTTGCGGATAAAACTCACCGGATCCTCCAAGGCCGCGCGCCTCGTTTGGGGGTCCTCAAGCGTGACATAGGAATAGTCGGGAAAGGCATGCCTAACCAGCGTAGACTTTCCGCTCTGCCTAGGCCCCGTCAACGACACAACAGGAAACCAACCCGCCATGCGAATGAGCAACTCATGCAAATCCCTGTTAATGTACTCGGCCATATCAACGCCCCTTATAACGCTGTTACCATAATCGTATAGTATCATTTGCCATAATCTCGCAGTAGCGTTTTCCATAATCTTGTAGTAGTGTTTTCCACAATCTTATAGTAGCCCAGTTCAAAAACGTTATTTATAGAGCCGAAATCTCAGACCCTAAATAACAATAGCCACCACAATGGGAACTGTCCCCATTGCGGTGGCTTGCAGGCGAGTTGACTTATTCGACTATCGCGGGCCGGCCGTGTCCGAGTCTAGAGCGTGGCAAGTCGCTTGGATTCGCGGACGGCGAGGGCGATGGAGATAAGACCAGTGATGGCGTCAGCCGCCACCAAGGCAAACCAGACACCCTGAACGCCCATCATGTTGCCAAGCAGGTACATAAGCGGCACGGAGCAGATCACGTAGCGGAGCAGACCGGTGAACGTGGCGATACCCACCTTCTCAACCGCCTGGAAGTACATCGACATGGTCATGGCAAGATAGCCCAGGGCCACGGCCAGGATAACGATGCGCGTGGCGTTGGCGGCAACCTCGACGAGCGCCGGGTCGCTACCAGCAAAAAAGGCGCAGACCGGCGTTGCGGCCACCCATAGCACAGCAGACACCGCAGCAAGCGTCACGACCTGGTACTTAAGCGTGCAGGAGAGCGTTTCCTTGAGGCGCGCCCACGCCTTGGCGCCGGCGTTGAAGGCGGCAATGGGCTGCAGGCCGTACGAGAAGCACTGGGCGACCATCATGGTAATGTAGAGGATGTAGCCGTTGATCACACCAAAGGCCGCGATGTAGAGCGAACCCATGTCGCCGCCGAGCTGGCCAAGCAACGAGTTGGCAACGGTGTTGAAGATGAACGTGGCAGCTTGCACCAAAAAGAACGGGAAACCAATCTTAATGATCTGGCCGCAGATGGCCATGTCGAGTTTGAGGTCGGCGGCGCTGATCTGGAGCTGCGACTTCTTACCGCCGATGAACCAGAAGATACCGATGGCCCAGATACCGATGGAAAGACCGTAGTACACGCCAGCTCCCATAACGCCAAGCTTGAGCACAAACGTGGAAAGCGCAAGCCAGCAGATAGCGACGATGGCAGACACGGTCATGAGGTTGGCCTGGATCTGAACCTTCTCGTCCACACGCATGACGGCGGTGACCATCTGACCAATGACCGTGAGCGGCAGCAGCACGGAGAAGGTGCGCACGCCGGCAACGGTATCGGTCATGATGTCGGGCGTGGCGCCGAAGAATGCGCAGATGGGCTCGGTAAACACAGCCATCACCACAGCAAGCAGCACACTCACAATCGTGGTAAGCCAAAAACCCTGGCTAAACGCCTTGCTGGCGCCCTTAATGTCGCCGGCACCCAAAAGGTTGCCCACCACGGCGGGCACGCCGGTGCCAAACAGGTTGCCAAAGGCCAGGTTAATGTACTCGACCGACATGATGATCGAAACACAGGCCAGGCCGTGTGCACCCAGGCCCCAACCCATCACGAGGCCCTCAAGGACCACCATGATAATCTGGGCGAGCATACCCTGGCCGGTGATGATGGTGTACTTGCGCACCAGGCCGGGAATCGGCTGCGAGGCAAGCTCACGCTCCTCCTCAACAGCGGCGGTTGTCTCTTCTGCCATTGTTCTCCCCTTTCCATGAGAGATTGATGAATGGATGGATGAATGGATGGGCGGCACGCACAGGCTGTGGCACCGCCCAGCGATGCAGCAGCCCCGCTAGGCCTCGTAGACCACCTTGCCGGCAATCATCGTGAGAGACGCCGTGGCCTCGAGGACCTCAGCCGGTTCGCAGTCAAAGAGGTTGCGGTCGAGCACACAGATATCAGCCTGTTTGCCGCATGCGAGCGTACCGATGCGATCCTCGGCATGCATGGCGTAGGCGCTGCCGTAGGTGTAGGCGCGCAGGGCCTCGGCCATGGTAATGCGCTCCTGGGGGAACCAGCCCTCGGGGTTGGAGCCGTCCTCGAGCATGCGGAAGACCGCGCCGTACACCTCCTCCATGGGCTCCAAGCCCACAACGGGGAAGTCGCTGCCCAAGTGCACCACGGCACCGCTGGCAAGCAGGCTGTGCAGGGGCCACGAAAGCGCTGCACGCTCGGGGCCCACGGCATCGTCCTTGGCAAGGTCAGCCATATCGAGCAGCATGTGCCACGGTTGCATGCCGGGGCATATACCAAGCTCCGCGTAGCGCGGCAGATCCTCGGGCTGAACCGTCTCGTTGTGCTCCATGGAGTGGCGGCAACCCCGCTTACCATGCAAGCGCTCGCCCTCCTCAAAGCAATCAAGCACAAAACGCACCGAGCGATCGCCGATCGTATGGACGCGCGTGTCAACGCCCCATTCCTGCGCCCTGACAATGGCGGCACGGATGCGCTCTGGATCCTCCGCGGGCTCACCGCAGGTATCGGGCGCATTGCTATAGGGTTCAAGCATCCAAGCGGTGTGGTCGGAGCACACGCCATCAAGAAACTGCTTAAAGCCGTGCCACTCGACCTGCGTACCCGAGAAGGCGTATTTCTCCTTGATCTGCTCGAGCGTTAAGGACTCGTTTTCGAACAGATCGGTGTACAGGAACACGCGCAGTGGCAAGTCGCCCTTGGCATTAAGACCTGCCAACACCGCATACGGGTTTTCCATGCTCACAAACGTAGGATTGACCATGCCGACCGTAGTGATTCCCAGGGCATTGGCGCGCCGGGCGGTTTTTGCAAACGACGCGTCAACAACCTCGGGCGCTGGGTCGTAGACCTCGTCCATAAAGAAGACGCCGGCGTTGTTGGAAAACACGCCCGTCAGATTGCCCTCGGCATCCTTAAGGATCTTGCCGCCTGCGGGATCGGGCGTCTGCGAAGTTACTCCCACCTTGTTGATGGCGCAGGTATTGGCACTAAAGGTATGCAGGTCAACCTGCTGCAGAAAGACCGGGCGGTCCGAGATGTACTCATCGATCATCGCGGCTGTGGGCATCTCGGGGACATCCCACTGGAACTGGATAATCTGGCAGCCCAGAATCCACTCGTTATCGGGATGGTCGGCCGCAAACGCCACGACACGTTCCATCGCCATCTCAAAACTGGTGCAGTCGATGAGGTTGACGGCAAAATCGGGGTCGGTCATAAACGCGCCCTGGGCAAAATGCGTGTGCGAGTCGATCAGGCCGGGCATGACGAGCTGGTCGCCAAAGTCGCGCACCTCGGTATCGGGACCGATAAACGGTGCCAGGTGAGCATCGTCACCGCAGGCAACAATCTTATCACCGCGCACGGCAACGCCGCCCTTAAACGGCTCGAGCCCATCGCCGGTAAAGACGGCGTTGCTCTTGATAACTACATCAGCCTTGTCCATGTGAGCCTCCTCAGGCATCTTTGGTTGCAACGCGGACGCACCGCCCGCGTGGGCACTCGGTTGGGAGCGTAGCGCTCCCGCATCGGCGCGTGCCTACAAGCCGTGCTCGGACGTCTGTCCCACGTCCGCGGCTTCGCGCTACACCCATTGATACACAGGGGCAAATCCGTGCCAAGGCCAGGGATCGCAAACGGTCAGTTTAAGCAGGTTTACACGCTTTACCTGCAGGTTTATTGTCTGAGATTATTACCGCGTCATTACGCCCAACGGCGTGCCCGCCCACACGGCAAGACCCGCATGCAAGGAAGAATAGGACTAGGAACGCCAAAAGGCATCTATGAGGTCATCTCGGTTGGAGACACCGCTTTTAACGTAGATGCGATGCAAGTGCGCCTTGACAGTGCCAGGGCTGATGACCAACTCGCTGGCGATGTTTTGGGCGTCGTTGCCCTTCAGCACCAGCGTGAGCACCTCCTGCTCGCGCCGCGACAGCTTATGGGCATCGGCATAGATCACAACGCGTGATGCTAGATCGTCCCCAGAGCGTGCGCTCTCGGCCGCCACGTCCTCATCGGCACGCGGATGACGGGCATACACGCGCAGGATATGGCTAAACTGGCAAAAGAGTTGGACCGCGCATGCCATGAGCAGCACGTTTTCGGAGATATTGCGCTCGGACAGATACCACAAAAAGAGGCTGATGACGGGGTTTTGAGAGTCGGGGCGACAGAGCAAAATCATGTAGGTGTCCTCGGCGATTACGCAAAACGCAAGAACGAGTGCCACCTTCCAAAAGAGCTTTGAGCGGTCGAGGTCGAGTTTCTCAACACGCGTGGCCCTGTGCCGGTAATGCCAGGCGGCATAGGCAAGACATCCTACATTGCCCAGGTCACGCGTGAGCCAAAAGAGATACTGCTGCATCTCTCCGGCAGCACCGCTGCGAGGCACCAGCACCAATTGCAAGATTGAAAACGGCACGATAGCAAGTCCGAGCATGCGCGACGTCGGCCTTTTGCGCAAGCGCGCAAACATCCACAGTACCACGCAGGCATAGATGGCAATACCGAGCACGCAGCGCAGCAAGGGGTGCTGCAACGGCTCGCTAAAGGTAACAGCGTAGTCGTATTTGAGCCGATTGTACTCGTCAAAAAAATGACCGACATATCGAGCATGTAGAGCAAAAAGCCCGCCGCGGCCACCAGGCTGTCGCGACGGCGCGTCATGAGCCAAACCACCAATGCCACGGCACTGGTCACCAGAGCCACACCCATGATAATCGTGGTGTAGATATAGAACGCGAAACTCATGCCCGCCTCCCCTGTCTAGATGCCGTGAGGATGTTGACAGATTCTTTGCCGCAAGATTAGACTCACCGATTAAACGTACTGTATCGTTTAGATAAACAAGCTGTGTCTCACCGATGAAAGGAGATGCCATGGCGCCTATCGCACCGCTCAAAATACTCGTTGCTCCTGCCGCCAAGGCCATCGTCCACCTGAGCGACTCACTTACCTACAATGACGTCCCCTGTGTCGTCGAAGAGCGTTCGGACAGCTGCCCCTATCTGGGCCACGTCCCCTTCTTTGCGCCTAAGCTCGCTTCTGATCCCGAGCACTGCGAGCAGTAATCCAAGACACAGCAAGCGCTGCGCAACTCGCGGCGCTACTGTTTTGGTGCAAAGAAACCTGATTCCCTTGCACCAACGCCGGGATTGTCGACGCTTCGGCCGCGGCGCGATATGAGGCGCGAAACCTCGCCCAATAACAGGCCAATCACTACGCCCGCGAGAATCGGCAACTTTGCCATCTCGGCAGGTGAGCTGTTGAGCGGCACAATCGTAGCAACAATCGAAAGCACGAGCTCCACCACGGGAATCGCAAGCGCCACCGCGAGCACCTTGCCCTCGAAAGGCGCACGGAACACACGCGAGCGATTATCGTGCTTGCGCAGACGCCAAAACGCTGGGAACATGGGGATATAGCTCATGAGCAGAAAGACGACGTTCATCGAGAAGAAGACCCAAAAGACGTCGGAACCCTCACCCAGCGGAATCTGGAGCAGCAGCACCAGGCTGGCAAAACAGCCGTTAATGAGCGCCGAGCCGTTGGGCATGCCGGTCTTTTTGGACACCAACGCAAAAGGACGCGGCATGTTGCCATGGCGCGCGGCATAGCTCGCTACGTTGTTGACGCCAAAGCTCCAGCAGATCATATTGGCGAACAGCGTCACCAAAAAGGCCACGCCCACGACCATTGTCAGCGGGTGGGTGCGCCCCACCATAGCGGCGACTGCGTCCACAATGCCCGAATCGAGTGAAAGCTGCTCGGTGGGAACCGCGGCTCCAATGCCAATGCCACAGATGATGTAGATCGCCGCAATGGCCACGCCACCGGCAATAACCGCCTTGGGGATATCACGCGACGGGTTCTTCATCGTGCTGGCAAAGGTCGCGACCACTTCGAAGCCCATAAAGTTGAACAGGATAATCGATAGGTACGTCAACGAATTGGTGTCGCCCAGATCTGGAATGAAGGTCTTAAACGACATGTCGTTGGCAAAGCCGTTATTGCAGGCAAACCAAATGCCGACGATTCCCACCGCAGTGGTAATGAGCACCTTGATGACGGCGCCGCCGTCCATGACCCAATCTGCCTCGGCCACCGGCTGCATTGCCATGACCGTGACGCCCCACACAAAGACAATCTCGATGGCGATTCGGATCCCGAGTGAAAACTCGATACCCCACACCGCATTAATGACACTGGGGAACATGCAGGCGATACTTGCCACCCACAGCGGAAAGTTAACCCAGTAGCACCAAGAGCAGCGGGCGCCCCAACGGTCGCCCAAGCCCAGGCGAACCCAATCGTACAGGCCGCCCTCGGAATCAAACGCCGTACCGAGCTCGGCCACCACCAGGCCATAGGGGAGCAAAAACGTAATGATGAGGAAGATCCACCAGAAGAACTGCACGTTGCCCATGGCAGATGCCGGAGCCGCCGCCTCGATGGTAAACACGACGCAGATAACCGAGAGGATGACTTCAGGCAGGGAGAACTTTTTACCTGCCATGGCACGCTCCCCCTACAGCAAAAAGGATGGCATCTGTACCGAAGGCGCAGCCCAAGGTAGGGTTGCAGGCCGCGTCACCGGTACAGGTGCCATCCCAAAGAGAGGAAAGGATGCAGTTGTTGGACCAACGCTCGCGAAACAGGCGCGTGTAGATAACGATACGCTGGTACATAGATACTCCGATCAAAACGGCCGCGTTCGCGACCGGAAACTTTCGGCAATTGAAGACGCGTCTGACCTGGGAAATTCAAGCGAACAATTGGCCTAACCCGCAAAAAATCCCAGGCCAGACGCGTACTCAATCAAAGAAAAGGGCACTCCGAAGTGGAGGCAACGGAGTGCCAAAGAAAAACCCAGCCGACCAAGACATCGAATAAACCGACCATCAATGCCCCGAGATGGTCCGATTCACCGACCGTCCGATTGATCGGCTGGGTTCCCGAAGCATCACGGCTCGGAAAGTCAGACGTTTACTCGGCGTGCTCAGGTGCGCCAGATTGGCGCGAACGAGGAGCGTAGCGTACTGACGCTACGTAAGCGACGAGTGAACTCCAAGGTGGCGTGCCTGAGTTACGCCGAGGGCTCCTGCTGGGTAATGCAGTGGATGTTGCCGCCACCGAAGACGACCTGCTCGGACTGAACGCCGACGCACTTGTAGACACCCTCGCCCCAGACCTCGTCGTAGATCTTCTGGAGCGTGTCGACGGCCAGCTGGTCGTTCTCGTCGCCGTACTGCGGGACGATAACGCCGTGGTTGGTCACGAGGTAGTTCATGTAGGAGGCGATCAGCGGCTCGTCGGGGACGCGCGGCTCGGCGTTCTCGTCGGCGTCGATGGTGTCGCAGGAAGCCTGGTCCATGAACAGCGGGTTCACGGGCATGCAGAGCTTGTAGACCTTCATCTTGCGGCCCTTGGCGTCGACGGCGTTGGAGAGGGTCTCGTAGGCAGCGTGGCACTGCTCGTAGAACGGATACTCGGGATCGTCGGTCCAAATGCAGGCCATGACGCCCGGCGCGATGAACGTGGCGACGTCGTCGATGTGGCCGTTGGTCTCCTCGGGGTCGATGCCCTCCTTGACCCAGATGACCTTCTCGACACCCAGGTAATCCTTGAGGTGCTCGTCCATGTAGGCGCGAAGCTCCTCGCTCCAGGGCTCAAACTTCTTGCGGTACTTGGGCCAGATGGACTCGGGATCCTCTTCCTCCTCCAGAACCGCAGAGCAGGTGCGGCCCGGGGAAAGCAGGCACTGGTCGGTCACGACAAGGGTGCCCTCGCCGTCGACGGTGATGGAGCCGCCCTCGAGGATCATGTCGTCGGGACGATAGCGGCGGCAGCCGGAGAGCTCAGCCATCTTGAGGGCGATCTGCTCGTCCTTGTCCCACGGGAAGTACAGGCCGTCGACGAGGCCGCCGTAGGCGTTGAAGTGCCAGTGGTTGGCGCGCTTCTCGCCCTTGCCGTTGATGACGTAGGTGGCGGCAGTGTCGCGGAACCAGGCGTCGTCGGTGGTCATCTCGATGACGGTGACGTTCTCGTCGTTCTCGAAGACGGCCTTGCAGTTGGCGTAGTCGACCTGGTTGGCGCACATATAGACCGGGGTGAACTCGGAGATGGCGCGGGCGATGGCGGCATACTGCTTCTGGGCCGGCTTGGCGCCGTGGGCCCAGGTGTCGGTGCGGTGGGGCCAGCCCATCCACACGCGATCCTGCGGGGCGAACTCGGCGGGCATGAAGAAGCCGTCGGCCTTGGGG
>DXZV01000002.1:27057-37029 GCA_019419485.1 Collinsella sp. | reverse complement strand
CGGTGATCGTACGCATAAGATTTCCTCCAAATCGAACGATCGCTTGCTGCGGGCGGGTTACCCGCAGCCTAAAACCAAGAGATGGTAGGCGCCCGTTCCCCGGCAAAGGTCGGGGCGCCCGGTGCCGGTTTTCACGGAATCGCACCGGCAAGCGACGACGTAACCAAGTGCGCGGAGACAAAACGCACGAAGGATACGGAAGAGAGATTGGGGTGGGCGGTGGTTACCGGAGCTATCGCTCACACCCACCCCGGGGGAATGGTTAGCAAACCTGTCGCTTGGACACGCCTCCGAAGAGGCTAGAGTGCCCGGAGTCGGGAGCGACAAGCCCGACGAAGCGCGCGTTGGTACACGAGGAGGGTTGGAGCCCCAGAACCGGGTGCTCTAGTTCTCCTCGGCCTCGGCGGCCTCCTCAGCGAGACGCTGGGCTGCGAGCTCAGGGGTCAGACCCTTGTACTCGGTCTCGCGGCCCTTAGCGCTGACGACGCGGACGACCTCGCCGATGAGCACGAGCACGATGAAGATAACGATCATCGGGACCTTGTCGCCAATTTCAGCAGCGGAGAACGGGATCAGCGTGGCAACGATGGCAAGAACCAGCTCGATGCAGGGGATGGCCAGCATGACCTTCATCATGGCGCCCTTAAACGGGAACGTGAAGATGCGCTCACGGTTGGGGTCGTTCTTACGAAGGTTGAGGAACGCCGGGAACATCGGGATGTAGGTCAACAGCAGGAAGACGACAGAGGTGCCAAAGAGCATCCAGAAGACACCGTTGGAGATGGCGTCGATGGGAACGAGCTGCAGGCACAGCACCAGGGAGGCAACGACAGCGTTGACCAGGTTGGCGCCGTTGGGCATGTCGTCATCCGAGATCATCGAGGCGAAGACCTTGGGCATGTTGCCGTGCTCGGCAGCGTAGCGAGCAACGGAGTTAACGCCGAAGGACCAAGCGGCCATGTTGGCGAACAGGGTGATCAGGAAGGCGATGCAGATGACCTTAAAGATCATGGAGTCGCCCACCATGGTCTGGACTGCGACGATCATGCCGTAGTCGGGATCGATGGAGTCGGCCGGCACGGCGGCGCCGATGCCAAAGCCAGCGAACAGGTAGATCACGGCGATGGACAGGCCACCGACGATGATGGCCTTGGGGATATCGCGAGCGGGATCGGCCATGTCGTCGGTCATGGTGCAGATGACCTCGAAGCCCATGAAGTTAAAGATGATGATCGACAGGTAACCGAGAGCGTTGGTGTTGGTGAGCTCGGGCAGGAAGGTGGCAGCGGACATGTCGTTCGCAAAACCGTTCTCCATGGCATACCAAATGCCCAAAGCGCCAACGATAACGGCGACGGCGACCTTGATGATGGCGCCACCGTTAAGGACCCACTCGGAGTCGGCCGCCTTGGAGCGGCCCATGAGATAGACGATCCACACAAAGGCAAGATCGATACCCATCTTGGCGAACAAGTTGAACTCGACGCCAAAGACCATGCCCAAAATGTCGGGGAACATGGTAGCCAGCGAGGCGATCCACAGCGGGTAGTTGACCCAGTAGTAGTACGAGATGCGGGCGCCCCATTTGTCGCCCAGGCCATCGCGTACCCAGTCGTAAATGCCGCCCTCGCCGTCATAGGTGGTACCGAGCTCGGCAACAACCATGCCGTAGGGAAGCAGGAAGGTCAGGATCAGGAAGATCCACCAGAAGAACTGCTGGTTGCCAATGGCAGCAGCAGGAGCGGCGGCCTCGCAAACGAAGACGACGCAGATGATGGTCGAAATGACCGTCAAAAAGGAAAGCTTTTTCTTTCCGTCGCTCATGATGAGCTCCTTCGCTCAGTCTTGGACAGATCCGAGGCCCAAGGTACTAAGGCAATTGCCTGAGCCTCGGTGAGCGGGCGACAGGAGACGAGCATCCGCCGCCCGCAAACGTGCGTTTAGCAGGCTTAAGGCTTAGAGCTGCTCGAGAGCCTCGAGAGCGGCGTGAAGCTCGGCCTTGGCGGAGTACTCGACACCCTCGTCGTTGAGCGGAGTGCGCTTGCCCAGGGCGGCAAGGAGAGCACGGATGGAGTGCTTGCGGTTCTCGGCCTCGACCCAGCACAGGGAGCGCTCGGGATCGTCCATGACCTCGTCGACGACTTCCTCATTGCGGGTGGCCGGCAGGCAGTGCATGAACTTGGAGCTGGGGCCGGCGAAGTTCATCATGTCCATGGTGACCTGATACTTGGGGTAGAACACGTCCATGTAGTTCTCGCCCGAGACCTCCTCGTCGTACAGGCCATACCACACGTCGGTGTAGATGAAGTCGGCGCCCTTGATGCACTCGATGTCGTCGGAGATGACGACGGAGCCGCCGGAGACCTTGCAGTTCTCCTCGGCGATGGCCATCATCTGCTTGCCGAACTCGGCGCGCTCCTCAACGGTGCCAACGTGCAGGCCGCCGTCGGGGATCTGGTGGCCCTTAGGTCCAAACTGGACAAACTTCATGCCGACCTTGGAGGCGATGAACATGAGGGAGACGCAGACCTGGGTGGCGTCGCCGATGAAGGCCAGGGTGCAGTCCTCGATCTTCTTGCCCTCGGGGAGGTTCTCGAGCATGGTCATGAGGTCGCCCATCTCCTGCGTGGGATGGTTGAACTCGGACATGCCATTGATGACGGGAACAGCGGAGCCCTCGGCGAGGCCGACGACGTCCTTGTGACGGTCAACGCGAGCCATCATGATGTCGAGCAGCGAGCCCATAACGCGAGCGGTGTCGCCCAGGGACTCGTGACCGCCGAGCTGGATGGTGCCAGGGCCATAGAACTGAGCATGGCCGCCAAGGTCGGTCATAGCGGTCTCGAAGGAAAGACGGGTGCGGGTGGAGACCTGCTGGAAGATCATGCCAAGGCTCTTATTGCGGAGCAGGTGCGGATAATAACCGTCAACCTTGATGGCCTTCTTCATTGCCAGGCCAAGATCCTCGATAGCCAGAATCTGCTCTTTGGTGAAGTCGTTGGTGTCGATGAAATCCTTAGGCAGCGCCATGTCGATTCCTTTCCGCCGGTCGTGCCGACTATTGCTATGAGGCGCTCGAACATCACGCCTCGTGTTGACAAGACCATCATTCACCTGTATGCAATTTTTACCTAGTTTATTCGGGATTAAAGACCGTTCACGGAGTTACACCCCCTCTAAACCAATATAAACCCGCAGGTAGCGGGCTTGCAGGGGGTTTACTATCTAGAACCGCGAACGGTATACGGCTATGCTGTATCTCGGCGCCTAATCCGCAATGAAACGAAGGGTTGAGACGTCTATACCCCACAAGGCATACAGGGCTTTGCCATAGATTAAATGAGATGGGACGGTGACAGATGAACACTCTGATGTTCTTCTATACCCTAGCGATACTCGTGATCTGTATTGTGACGGCAGTGCTTTCGCTTGCCGCCTATGCCTCGTCCCGTCGCCGATTCTTTATCTATGGCAGCGGCGTTTTTATTTGCTATGCCATCGAGATGACCGAGATCTTCTTTTTTGAATACACGTTGCAAAACCAGAGTTTTCCGGCCAGTGACTATTACTCAATTACCATGCCTGTAATGCGGACCCTTGTGGCGACCGCTTCACAGGCTTTTATTTGGCTGATTGCCATGGACCTGCTCGATAAGCATTCTAAAAAGCAGTTTGTTATTCCCGTCGCAACGTTCTTCCTGAGCGAGCTGCTGATCATTGTCGCTGTCCCCTACGGCCCTATGCATCAATGGCTCTACTACACGATGCGTCAGGCATTCCTTGTATTTGTGGGGCTCTATATCTTTTGGACGGCGCATAAAAGCACACAGGTCGAGCTTAAGGCGCGCGTCAACAATCAACGAAAGCACCTCATTATCGGCGCCATTCTGGTCGGGTGCATCGTTGCCGAGGATTTCTACAACATCCTTGTTGTTCCCATGAGCCTGGCACCCTCCTGGCTGCAGCTATACTTATCCGAGCGCAACTTTAGCGAGAACATCTTTGCATGCTACTTTGCGATTCTGCTGATCATCTACGCCTATCACGTGCTTTCGATTCGCATGCAGGAGGCACCCGAGGAAAAGAACGTCAGCGATCTTGATCGACACATCGAAGAGCAGATGCCCTTCTACCGCAACGCCTACAAGCTCTCCAACCGCGAGACCGAAGTCATGCGCCTGGTTGTGCTGGGCAAATCGAACCAAGAGATCGCCGACGAGCTCTTCCTTGCCGTGGGCACCGTCAAGACCCACATCCACAACATCCTGGTCAAAACCGAGCAGCAAAACCGCACGACGTTGATCCTTCACTTTTGGAAACGATAAAGTTATGCGGTTTTACCAAACCGCATAACAGCTCGACGCTGCAAGCGCCCCTAGGCGGCAATCTGACGTTCAATCGTCGGTCGCGTACCAAAAGTACGCTTCCCTCCTCTTTCACGTCACCTTGCTCGCCTAGGGGCGTTTTCGCCGACTTATGCTCAACCTACGATAATTCCAAACTGGGTGAGTTACTCGCTGTAGCGGGTGGCGATGGCAGCTTGTACCATGCCGGTGCTCATGAGGTAGGTCACCAGGAAGTAACCACCATAGGCCGCCAGGAAGATCGCACAGGTGAGGCCCACGGTACCGCCGATGCTCATGTTGCCAAACGTGCTCACCAGCTCGATGATCACCTTGAGCGCCACAAAGGAGTGCGCCAGACCCACTGCCAGCGGGAACAGGAAGAACACCGCTTGCTGCGCCATCACCGAATGGCGAATCTGGCGGTCGTCACAGCCGATCTGCGCCAGCACGCGATAGCTGCGGCTGCCATCCGCCACGTTGGAGAGCTGCTGGATCGATAGAATTGCCGCGCACGCAACGACCAGCACAAAGCCGATGTAGATGGCTAGGTAGCTAATCATGCCGTTCATCTGCGCCGCCTGCGTATAGATCTCGGAGCGTGTCATGAAGACTCCCCACGACCCCGGCTTCTTGCCGTCAACGAGCAGATTGTCGAGCATGGTGTATTTAATGCTCTCGTCTGCCTTGGTCACATCCATCCCCTGCTTGTAGTTAACGAGCAAATTACTGGCATACGGCTGCAGGTTAAGCTGGGACAACAGCTCGTCGGCAACGACGACGGTACCCGGATTACTGCCCATCGCCGAGTTGGCGATGGCCGCCGTATCTTCGTCCGACTTATCGGTTGCGGGCTTGAGCGTATGCCCGCCCAAGGTAAGGGCATGGCCGCCGGCCATATACTTGGTGTACATGTCGACCAACTCGCCGCCCATATCACACGTGAGCAGATACTGGTCGCGGCCAATGCTCACCGGCTCCTCGCCCATCATCTGGCGCAGTTTGTTGTACTGGCTCGCCGGCGTCACAAACAGACCCATCGCATCGGCGTTGCTTCCCTCGAGCGCCTTGGGAAGCTTTTCGCCCATGGCCTTGCACATCTCACCCGCCACCACCGAGGGGCCCGAGCCGCCAAGCGGGTAGCTCAGATACGAATCGATCTGCACATACTCACCGGCAACATCGGCGATATTGACCTTCTTGCCGGTCTCGTCGTTGTTGTCCGCCGACTTGCGCTCGCCATGCCATGCAGCGTACAAATCGACCGTTGCATCGGCCAGCACCATGCGATCGGCCTCAGACGGATTGACATACTCCTTGTAGTAATCGAGCGTTTCGGGCGTGTAATAGACATACGTCTGAGACACGTCAACAGGGTTATAGCGCTCGAGGTTTTCGTTCATCACGTTGGCGATCGACATGCCGCAGGTCACCGAGGTAATGGCCAGAAACAGGATCATCGCGATAACGCCCATCGAAAAGCACACCGTATTGACCTTGGCCGAAAGCTGACGCACGGTAAACATATTGAGGCCGCGCCAATACACGCTGCGCAGGCTCTGCAACAGCTTGATAAGCATGCCCGAGAGTCCCCAGAACAGCGCAAAGGTGCCCACTGTAACCATAGCGGTCGTAATGCCAAACTGGCTCATGGCCTCTTGCAGCTTGCTGTCCGTCGCGGTTAGCGGGAACCCATCACGTAGCAGACGGTAATAGGCCACGCCCACCAGCACCACGCCCACGGCAAAGATGGCAATCGCGATCCAGGGGTTGCGTGTCTTGATGCTCTCGTTGCGACGCTCGGCACCCATAAGCTCGATGAGCTTGGTACGGCGCACGGCGCGAAGGTTCAGCAGCAGCGTGAGCACAAACATCACGAGCATGCAGGCAAGGGTCAGGTTGAACGCATGCACCGAGAAAAAGAAGTGGAAATTGGCGATCTGTGTCTTAAAGAGCGAAGCCGTAAAGAACGTCATGAGCTGGGAGAGCCCCACGCCCAGCACAATGCCGGCGACAAAGGCCACGACCGATACTATCACGGTCTCGAGCGCCATGATCGTGGCGACGCGCCCGCGCCCCATGCCGAGCACCTGGTACAGGCCAAACTCCTTTTTGCGGCGTTTCATGATGAAGTTATTGGCGTACACCATCAAAAAGGCCATCACACCGGCCAAAAAGTACGTCAGGTAGCCGAGCATGCTGCCCATAACCTGCGCCAAGCCCTCTTCATCGATTCCGGCAATGTCGACCTGCATCGAGACGGTATTAAAGGCATAGAAAACGGTGACGCCCAAGGTGAGCGTCAAAAGGTAGACGAGGTAATCGCGGCCGGCGCGGCGGACGTTACCCCAAGCGAGTTTACAGAGCATCGGAGCCCTCACCGCCCATCATGGCAACGACCTCCATAATGCGGTCGAAGAACTCTCGGCGGTCGGTGTCGCCGCGGCGCAGCTCGGTGAAGATCTTGCCGTCGCGAATAAACAGCACACGGCTCGTGTAGCTGGCGGCAAAGCTGTCGTGCGTGACCATGAGCACCGTGGCGCGCAGGCGGCGGTTAAGGGCCTCCAGGCTCTCGAGCAGCAGGCGAGCGCTCTTGGAATCGAGGGCGCCGGTGGGCTCGTCGGCCATGATCATGGTGGGGTCGGTGACGAGCGCGCGAGCCGCGGCAACGCGCTGCTGCTGGCCGCCCGACATTTGGTAGGGATACTTGTCGAGCACCTGACTGATGGACAGGCGCGCGGCCACATCCTGCACGCGGGTCGAGATCTCTGCCGAGTTTGTGCGGGCGATGGTGAGCGGCAGGGCGATGTTCTCGCGCGCCGTGAGCGTATCGAGCAAGTTGGAGTCCTGGAAGATAAAGCCGAGCTCCTCGCGGCGGAACTGCGAGAGCTTGGCCTGCTTCATGCGCGTCACGTCCTGGCCGTTGATGCGGATGGTGCCGCTCGTGGCGCTATCGATGGTCGAGACGCAGTTGAGCAACGTCGACTTGCCCGAGCCCGAGGCGCCCATGATGCCGACGAATTCGCCGCGGTTGACGGTAAAGCTGACATCGTTGAGCGCGCGGGTCACGTTGCCCAGTGCTCCATATACCTTTTCGAGATGCGCGACCTCCAGTACCGGGGTCGCCGTTTGCGTGGTTTGCATACCGAGTCCTTTCTTGCAATTAGTCTACGGCATCTATAGTCGCAAGAAGACGAGTCGGCTACCATCGATATGGCTTACGCTTGCCTTACCGTTGTGTAAGGTACGGGTAGCTACCCTGCCACGTGTTGATGTTGAGAGAGGGCTCCTATTGAAGACTGTTCATGTTGCCGCTGGGATCATTCGCAAGGAAGGATCTGACGAGCTGCTTGCCGTGCAGCGCGGCTATGGCGACATGCAGGGACTTTGGGAGTTCCCAGGTGGCAAGCTCATGCGCGGCGAGACGCCCGAGGACGCCGTACGCCGCGAGCTTATGGAAGAGTTGCAGGTAAAAGTCACCAACCTGCGCGATTTCTATACCGTTGAGTACGACTACCCCGATTTTCATCTCTCCATGGAGTGCTACTACTGCTCGCTCGCCGATGAATCCGATGAGCCCCAGAAGCACGACCGTCAGCTCGATATCCGCTGGATTCCGCGCACCTCGCTTGCCACGGTTGAATGGATGCCCGCCGACAAGGGGCTTATCGATGCGCTGATTGAGCTGAAGGAAGACCGGCTTGAGACAAGCTCTGCCGATGACGCCGCGCCCAACACAGCCGACAAACCCAAGCGTGCACCTAAGCGCCGCAGCAAAAAGCGTCCGAAGCCCGGCCTGCTGGACGGCATCGATACCTCGGACCTCTCCGCTGACGAGCGCGAACTGGTCCGCCGTCGCGCCGCTATCAAAAAGTCCATGAAGGGCAACAAGCGCGCCAATACCAAGCCCGAGCTGCTCGTTCGCCAGCGCCTGCGGGCAGCAGGCCTTACGGGTTATCGCTTGGAATGGAAGGTGCCCGGAAAGCCCGACATCGCCTTTCCCGGACGCAAGATCGCCATCTTCGTCAACGGCTGCTTTTGGCACCGCTGCCCCAAGTGCAACCCTAGCCAGCCCAAGCGCAACGTTGAGTTTTGGGAGGCAAAGTTCCGTCGCAACGTCGAGCGCGACCGCGCTGCCGTGGCAGCACTCACTCAAATGGGCTGGACGCCCATAACCATCTGGGAATGCGAACTCAAAAAGGACCGCATCGACGCCACGATGGAAAAGGTCATCGAACAAGTACGCGCCGCCGCACCGCAGCGCTAGGAACGAGCCGTCCACACGCCCCACACAGGCAAGCCACATCCGCGCCACAAACCTTAGAAAACCCTTAAGCCCAAAACCTTTCAAGAGTGTTACTCGATAGCTTTTACCTGCGGTTTCATCGCAACGTCAAACCTCATTAAGCCTTTCTTTAGCGCTTTCTTATCTGCACTCGCGGCATAATACTGCCAACGCACGGGACCTAGCAGCACACCCCGTGCGCAACCTTTTGGTGGACATCGAGGAGGCCGCATAAGCATGCATTCTTTCAATGACGCAGCACAGCAGTCATCCCTAAAACATGCAGACCTTTTCTCCTTCCCCCCGACACAGAGAAACGGCCTCCTCGACTCCCCCACCACAAAAGCCAAACGCTCAACCAATCAGAGCCTCAACCTGCGAGCATCGTTCGAAAAGCTCCAAGCATCTCTAAACAAGGCGTTCCCCGAACAGGCAAGAGCAATCTAAGCCCATCGCGCTTTATACTGATGCCATGCGAAACATGGATCACATAGAATTGCACCGCGGAGGACGCGAGGAAGCGTTTCCCGAGACCGCCGATGACTGGCCCTATATTGCCGAACGCGCAGAATTCGCTCGCTATCCGGGCAATTCCGTCCCCTGGCACTGGCATTCCGAAGTTGAGCTTTTCTACATGGAGCAGGGAGCGATTGACTATCGAACGCGCGCGGCTCATGAGCACGTACGCTTTGAGGAAGGGTCCGCCGGCTTTATCAACGGCGGCGTTTTGCACAGCACGCTGCAATCACCCAATTCGGCACCAGCCATTCAAATGTTGCATATCTTTCAGCCGTTGATGCTCGGCGATCCCGCGGGACGCCTTCAAAAGCGCTATATCAATCCTTTACTGCAATGTCGAGGCGTCGATGTGCTCAAATGGTCGCCCACCAACCCCGACGATATGCCCTTTATCGATTTGCTAAAGAGTTCCTTTAACCACGACCTTCAACGGCCGCAGAACGAGATGGCGCTTCGGAATAGCTTGTCAGAGCTCTGGGTTCAGATTTACGCCAAGGCCGAACCGCTCTTTTCTTCCGACGGCGCCTCTTGGATGACCAACCGCGACGTACAGTTCAAGGCAATCCTGGACTATATCCGCGCGAACTATGCAGCCGCTATAGATGTGCCCCAGATGGCATCTGCAGCCGGCGTAAGCGAAAGAGAGTGTTACCGCATTATCGAAGCTTGCACAGGAACGACCCCGGCGGCATATCTGCGCGCATACCGCGTAAACCGTGCTTGCGAACTTTTGACACACACCACGCGAACGGTCCAGACAGTCGCGCGCCGATGCGGCTTTGCGACAGCAAGCCATCTTGGCCAGGTATTTAAAGAACAAATGGG
>DXZV01000002.1:17093-27047 GCA_019419485.1 Collinsella sp. | reverse complement strand
CGTTGATGGGACATTGGCAGATACAGAAGAAAGCGTTCTATCATCGCTTGTCCAGATTGTCCAAGAAGAGACCGGCAAAACGCTCCCCCGACACGAGCTTGAATTTGCCCTCGGCATACCCGGCAAGGATGCCCTTGAGAAACTTGGAATCTACTCGCAGGCAACGTTGGATCGCTGGTGCCAAGTTGCCGCCAGCTTTAAAAGCACCATCAGCGTGTTTCCAGGTTTGCTTGAAGTCATCGCAACACTCGCCAACAACGGCTGCAAACTTGGCATCGTCTCCTCACGTGCGCGCGACGAATACACAGACGAAATTGCACCCCTTGGCTTCGATAAGTTTTTTGAACACATCATCCTTGTCGAAGACACAACCGAGCACAAGCCTTCGCCCGCACCCATGCTCGAATATCTCCGACGTACGGGCGCGAATCCTGGCAACGTCGTCTACGTTGGCGACACCGTCTACGACGAACAATGCGCAACTTCGGCAGGGGTCAGTTTTGCCAGAGCGGCATGGGGATCACACCAAGATATCCCAAACGCCACCTACAACCTCAAAACCCCCAACGACCTGTTAACCCTAACAACCAAGTAACCCTCCCATCCCAAATTCGCAGTCCTAACGCCACAAGGGCGACAACCTCGAGAAGGTCAACTTGGGAGGGACGAGGGCTTAGTTCCCCAATCTTTCCGCAGGGGGCAAAAAGCAACGTCTTATTTTTCCGACACTAACGCCACAAGGGCGATTGAGCAGGACGGTTTGGGCGGGTCCCCGTACTTAGTTTCCAAAATCATTCCGCAGCGCGAAGGCCCCCGTTGCCAACGCTTCGTAGAAGCGAGGCAACGGGGGCCTTCATGCGCGAGGACGTTTTGGAAACTAAGTACGGGGACCCGCCCAAGCCGTCCGGTGGGATCAGAGTACCCTTGCTGTTACTCTGCCTTGCCCACAGAGTTGAGGTTGGTCATGCGGATCTTAACCAGCTCGGTGATCTCACGCATGCCCTCCTTGGCCGGCTTCTTGGGGTCGAAGCAGGCAGGGTTCTCGGCCATGTAGGCCATGAAGCCCTTGGTGTAGGCCTGACGCAGCTCGGTGGCGTAGTTAACCTTGCAGATGCCGTTCTTCACAGCCTCGGCAACCTGCTCATCGGGCACACCGGAGGTGCCGTGCAGGACCAGCGGCACGTCGACGGCGTCGCGGATGGCCTTGACCACGGACTGCTCGATGTGCGGATCGCTCGTGTACACACCGTGGCTGGTGCCAACGCCAATAGCGAGAGAGGTGCAGCCAGTGCGCTCGACGAACTCCTTGGCCTCAGCCGGATCGGTGTAGGGGCTCTCGCCCTCAACCGCGGGACCGTCGTCCTCCTTGCCGCCAACCTTACCAAGCTCAGCCTCGACGGGCACGCCCATGGCGCGGCCAGCGTCGGCGACGGACTTGGTCAGAGCGATGTTGTCCTCGAAGGACTCGTGCGAGCCGTCGATCATGACAGAGGTGTAGCCCGTGCGGAAAGCCTGCATGCAGCGGTCATAGCCATCGCCGTGATCGAGGTGCAGAGCGACGGGCACGGAAGCGCGCTCGGCGGCAGCCTTGACCATGCCGTAGAAGTAGTCCAGACCAGCGGTCTTGATGGTGCCCGGGGTGGTCTGCATGATGACGGGGGACTTGGTCTCCTCGGCAGCGGCCAGAACGGCCATAACAAACTCGAGGTTCTCGACGTTGAACGCGCCGACGGCGTAGTGGCCGGCCTGAGCGTCCTTGAGCATCTTTTCGGTGGTAACAAGTGCCATGAGCGTTTGCTCCTCTCCCTCGCCCGCATCTGGACATCGGGCGTAGTTGTTCACAAGGCGTTTTACCTTGCGTTTTACTGCGCTCATTGTATGAAATTCAGCGGCTTTACACGCGCGAGATATTGAGCCCATGCAGGTCAATACCGTCGTTTTTGAAAAGTAAACGGAAGGAATTGGAGCCGAGTGGGCGTGTTCGATATTGAATTTTGAGCGTTCAGCGTCTTTCTTTTATAGAAAAGATAAGTAATCGAAAGGTGTTTTCTTACTCAAAAAGAAAATGAACGAAAATGAAGTCAACACAATTCCTGCAAATTTAGTCGAGAATGGAGCCACCATGGCCCATGCAACAACCCGTGCTTTTGCCGACGAACGCCGTACCGCCATTATGGAAATGCTCGATCATAACGCCTCGGTGCAGGTAGCAGAAATCGCCCAGACCTTTGGCGTGTCCTCCGTCACCGCCCGCGCCGACCTGGACGCGCTCGCCGAAGCAGGCAAGCTGCGCCGCACACATGGTGGTGCCGTATCGCTCCACAAACGCCTGACCGTCTCCACGCAGGATCGCCGCATCAATGTCAATGTCGCTGCCAAGCAGGCCATCGCGCAAAGCGCCATCGAGCTCGTCAATGACGGCGACACGCTGCTCGTCGACTCGGGCACCACGGCGCTCGAGTTTGTGCGCACGCTCGACCTGCGCTCCGGCATCACGGTCATCACTGCCGACATCACCATCGCCGACTTCATCGACGAGAGCCTACCCTCGGTCGATGTCATTATGCTCGGCGGGGAGCTCCGCAAGGGTCACCGCTACCTCTACGGCCCCCTCACGATGGCCGCACTCGACGCGCTCCATGCCGATCTCGCGATCATATGCCCCGGCTCCTTCGTCTCGAACCGGGGCTTCATGACCGACTATCCCCAAATGGCGGAGATCAAGATGGCCGCCCTCAGATGCGCCGCTCGTTCGGTCGCCCTCATGGACGCCAGCAAGCTCGAGGCGCGCGGAACCTATTGCTTTGCACCGCTCCATTCAGTGAATCACATCGTCATCGATCGAGACGAGAAGGGCATCCTCGCGGACGCCCTCAATGCCTTGCCGGAAGGGGTGAAACACCCCCGGCTCATGATCGCGTGCGAGTAACCCGTGCTGCGGAGGCCATCGCCTCAACGAAACCGTCGCACCACTGGAAAAACTTACATAAAACGTAAAGTTTTCCAGTTGTGCGACCGAATCTGACAGGGAGCAGCGCCGAGGACGGAGGCGGACCGTGAACGGCGTTGAACTAAGCGGATTATTCCATGCAGCGCGGATTTAATGTGTCGCCAACTCGCATGTCAAAAAACGCCCGAGGGCGAAGGCACGGTGCACAGAGGTACAGAAGCGCTCGCACTCGGGCGAAGATGCCGATGTCGTGGAAAGCCGCTACAGCTCGGTGACCTTGACGGCGTTGTAGACCTCATCCCAACAGTCCATGACCAAATAGCCGGTCATCGGATCCAAGGCGTTGAGCTTACCGCAGGTGTTAGCGGTCTTGAGGACCGTGACGTTGTCTGCACCGGCGGCAATTGCATGGGCGAAGCCCGCGATGGCGGAATCGCCGGAACCGGTGGCGTTCACCGCCGGGATGTCAGGAGTCTTGGCGCGGAACGCGCGGCCATTGCGGAAGCCGACGGAACCGACAGCGCCCATGGAGACGACGACCCATGGGATGTTGACGAAACGCTCGTTCTCAGCGAGAGCGGAGCGCAGGGCATCGACGTCGTCGTGCGGTGAAGCTGGTGCCGAAAAGGCCGTTGATCTCTGTAAGGTTGGGCTTGACGAGCTCGGCCCTCACATCGGAGGCGAGGTCGACATCAAACGAGGCGCTCTCGAGCTCGAGGGCAAGCGTACCCTCGCCCTCCCCGACGAGTTTCCATTCCTGCTTGCGCGCGAAGCCATGGCGCCCGAGCTTGGCCTGCTTACCAGGGCGCGTCACTGCCGGCAGATTCGAGCCGCAAAAAAGAAAAAGGAAATGAAAGGGAAGAGAGGTCGGCCAAATACCAGGGGGCGGGGCACAAGACCCCGCCCCCTGAGGACGTCAATAACGTGTGCGCGTCACAACACCTAACCGATCAGCGCAAGCACCGCGTCGACAATCCCCTTCGAGTTCATCATCCCAAAGTCCTGAGGGGGAATGACGTACACCGGAATGGAGCCGGCAACCCTCTCAATCTGGTCTTTCATGAATCGGACGTGGGGACCGAGAATGATCGCCGAAATCTCGTCGCTTATCAAGGACTCGGCTTCGGCGATCGGCACCGCGTCGACCTTAAGGCCAATCCCACGAGACGCGCCCTCCTCCTCAAGCTTCTGAGCGAGAATGCTCGTTGTCATCCCCGCATAGCAGCACAACATCCACTTCACTTTTACTACCTCCCGGTTTCTAGCCTAACAATCTGAGATCGTTAAGCCACCGCTTCCTGCTCGGTTTCTTCCTGCAACTTCTGCTTCTCGTATGCCCTAAAGAACGGATAGTAAACAAGAAGATTCAAGATCACGAGGGCAACGATCAGCAGGAAGGCGCGTATATCCATGGTCGCAAGGAATGCGCCGATAGGAGACGGAACATTCCACCCGGGATACGCGAAGGCGCGATTCACCAAGCCGAAATCCATGCAGAACCAAGTAATCGCTCCGTTGAGCATCATATTCAGGATGGAGGGAATGAACATCATTGGGTTATACATAACCGGGAGTCCGAAAATGATGGGCTCGTTCACGCCGAACAGGACCGGAATGATACCGAGCTTTCCAATCGCGCCGATTTGCTTCGAGCGGCTTCTCAGGGCAAGCAGGGCGAGGGCGAGCGTGGCACCATTGCCGCCAATCGTCATGAAATACCACACGAACGGAGGCGTGACGACAAAGGGCAGCGCGGTTGCCGCGGTGCCGGCAGCGAACGCATCCATGTTGGCATAAAGGTTGTTATACAGAAACGGATCGAGCGGACTCGTGAGGACGGAATCGTGAATGCCGAACCAGAACATAAAAGGCATGAGGAAACCGACCAGCAACACACCGCCCAGGCTATTGACCGCGCCGACCAACGGAGAAAAGACGGTCGCAATCAAGTTCGCCAAGGGAGCGCCCGTCACCATAATAGACGCCGTGGCAGCAAGCGCCATGGCAAAGAACACGATAGTGGCGGGGACGAGATTGGTCATCGAGTCGCCCAGCGCAGGGGGAACGGAGCTGGGGAGGGAAATGCGGCCGACTTCATTTTCCGACAGGAAACGGAACAACTCGACAGAAGCGATGCTCACCACGATACCACAGAACAGTCCGGTTCCGCCCAGATTGTCAACCATCAGGGAGGCCTCGGCATTTATGCAGGCAGTGGCTACGAAAGAGGCGGTCGCGGTGGCAACGGGCAAATAGGAGTTCATCTTGTAATGACGACTCAGGAAAAACGCCAAACCAATGGTCACCCATAAGGCAAGGCATCCCGTCGTGATAGTGTTGACCGTAATGAAGGGATAGAACAGGAAGTCGGCAAGAGACTGCCATCCTTGCATGAACGATCTGCCGATTCCCTCCTCCATCGCCGTGTAATCCATCGGAGGGCTAACGATGACGAGTGCAAGACTTCCGATAGTCATAAAGGGCACAAGCGTCAGGAACGTGTTCTGGATCGACTGAATGTAACGATTCGCGCCGAGCTTGCCAGCCACGGGCGCCACATGCTTCTCAATCCATGAGGTGAAGGCTTCCATTATTTCTCCTCCTGTCGTGCAATCATTTCCTTGTACCAGTAATAGCTGTCCTTACAGATACGGCGGCAATCATCGTCGTAATCGACGTAAACCAGTCCGTATCGCTTGTCGTAGCCATTGATCCAGCTATAGACGTCCATGGTCGACCAGACAAAATAGCCGCGGACATCGCAACCCTCTTCTTTTGCCCTGAGCATCCAGTCGACGAAGCCCTGCAAAAACTCGATACGATAGCCGTCGTGAATCCGCCCATCCTCTACAACGTCCTTATAGCCGAGACCGTTCTCGGTAATGATGAATGGGACCGCCGGATACAACGCGTGGAGACGTTTGAGCAAGTTGTACAGGCTCTTGGGATAGATCTCCATATCCCAACTGTTGTGCGGAACGGAATCATCGCGATCGATCTCGAACCAACCCTTGACCAAGGACTGCTTCTTGTCGCCCTTTTTGCCCGTATTGCTTGCCTTAAAGCACGTCTCACCTTGCGTATAGGGCTTCACCAGATAACGGTCATAGGCGTTCACGCCCAGATAATCCACCGTACCAGCAGCAAAAACCCCTGCATCCTCCGGCATGATATAGGAGAGGTCATAACCCTCCTGGGTGAGCACCTCAACCAGGTCCGGACAAAATTCACCCAATATGCAGGTGTCATTCACGCAGCGATCGAAGAACAGTTCTGCACGCTCCCGTGCGAAACGGTATGCTTCGTCATCAACCAGAGTCTCGATGGAGTACGAATCGCTCACGACTCCGATTTGCCCTTCATATCCGCCATTCCTGAAACGACTGATCGCACGCGCACTCGCAAGCATGAGATTGTACATCGCATGCCAGCGTCTTCCCAAGTCCTGAACATTCGGAGGGTAGTTCCCCGCCGCATAACAACATTGAGTCTCGTAGTTCGGCTCGTTGATGCTCGCCCACAACTTGATGCGGTCCCCAAACCGATCAAAGCAGACCTGGGCATAACGCTCATACGCATCAACGGTCTCCCTCGACTCCCAGCCGCCCTTTTCGAATAGCGTTGCGGGAAGATCGTAGTGGTATAGCGTTGCCAGGGGCGTCAGCCCGTGCGTCAGACAGCAATCGATCAGGCGGTCGTAAAACGCGACTCCCTCCTCACATACTTCGCCCGTGCCGTCGGGGATGATACGTGTCCATGAAATCGAGAAGCGATAAGCGTTCTGGCCGCCCTCCGCCATCAACCGTATGTCCTCTTCATACCGATGGTAGTGATCGCATGAAACATCAGCGTTAACGGGATTTACAACATTCTTCTCGCTGTGGCAGAAAACATCCCAGTTGGACAGACCTTTTCCGCCTTCTCGCCAAGCACCTTCGCACTGATATGCCGCGGTAGCTGATCCCCACAGAAAATCGTCAGCCACGATGTACCTCCCTGTAAAGCCTTACAAACTCCTCCGCGAGACGCCCGAACGTAATGGTCGTCATCAAGTGATCCTGAGCGTGCACGAGAAGAAGGCTGAACTCAATCTCCTCTCCAGAGACCTCCGCGCGGAGCAAGTCCGTTTGAGACTCATGTGCACGGACGATGCATTCATTTGCCGAGGTTATTTCCGATTCGGCTTCGTCGAATTCTCCATCTCGCGCATGGTTAATTGCGCTTGAGAAATGCGCGGATGCCTCGCCGACATTCGCAACCAGTTGAAATGAAATCGACTGCAATTCTTGTCTATCCACATCTCCTCCTTTCGTTTGCCAATCCAGTCCGAAAGCATCCAGAAGCCCCGGGGCTCAACTTCTTCAGCCCTCGATTTTTTTCTTTATCCTACTTATTGCACGGGCGGTTATCCAAGCACCCTTTGCGCAGAGCCCCGCAATACCTGACATTGCCCTACAATTCCTTATCTAGCATGATTGCTACTACGGGCCCTGGAAAAAGGATCGAATATGAAGCAACTCAGCAAAAGGCAACGAGATATCGTCAGGCTGATCGGAACGGCAAACTCGCCAACAACCGGTATTGAACTTGCCAATGCGCTTAACGTGTCGCTCCGGACGATTCAGAATGAAATAAAAAGAATCAATTTCGAATCCCCTGTTATTACGAGTTCAAACGAGGGCTATCGTCTTTCCCGTGATTTTGATCCAAGTGACGCTTTCGAACAGCGCCCATTATTCGAGAGGCAAACTGACGAGCATGTTCTGCTTCGACTGATCACCAATCGAAGCGGTCAAATCACTGTTGACGACCTCTCGGAATACCTCTTTATGAGCTCCTCAACTGTTGAAAGAAAGCTTCGTCAAGCCCGAAGTCGCATTGAGACTTTTGACCTCGCGATAATCAAGCGCCAAGGTAAGATTTACCTAGAAGGAACCGAAGTTAATAAGCGCAAGCTCATCTCGGCCCTAGTCGCCGATGAGGTCAACACTTCATTCTCGAATCTCGAGAGCATTGAAGCCTGGATTGGAGATCTCGATCTAGGCAGAATAAGAATCGCCGTCGAACGAGCACTCGGCGAGTACGAGATGCGCATCAAGCGCGGTTACGAGCAAACGGTTCTCACCAACGTCGGAATCGCCGTGTATCGGATGCGCGGCGGATCGTATATCCGCGACTACCCCACCGTCGTAAGCAAGTCGATGATTGAAACGACCATAGCCGAACGGTTCTTCGAGTTATATAAAGAGCATTACAAAATTACTCCAGGTCCGCCAGACATCTCCTATCTTGGCTCCCTGCTCCTTGGCCAAATAGAAGCCCTTGACCAAACAAACAACGGAACCAAAGTCTCCCAATGGTCGAGCCCCAATGAATTTGTGAGCCATGTGCAAAACATTGTGAATGACGTTTTCGAATCGTTTCTCCTTCACCCAGAATCATCTCAGGCCCTCTTCACTTTTGCCATGCATGTGAATGCCTTAATAGACAGATGCCATGGATTCCAGTATGAACAGGCGGAAGCACTTGAAAACATCAAGATGGGCTGTCCCTTCATCTACGAACTGTCCGTCCTGATATCTAGGAAACTTGAAGACGAGTTCCAGATTCAGATATCGAACGGAGAGCTAGGCTTCATCTGCCTTCATGTCGGCATGCTCATCGAAAGTCTCCTCACCGAGGACAAAGCGAAAATCAGGCTTGATTGCAGCGACTACAAAGGGCTGTCCAATCAGCTTCGAGAGCAACTCGAGAGAAGGTTTTTCGACGTCGCAGTCATTCTCGATTCCGGCAGCGCGACAGACAACGCAATAGAGGGGCGCGATGCCGATCTCATCATCACCACTAAGCGAGTCGACAGCCGCGACCCGCGCATCGTCTCCATCTCGCCCTTCTGCACTTCATCTGATTTCCTGAAAATCGAAAGCGCTCTTGGTCAGTGGCATAGCAATTATCACGCAAGAAAAACAGAGAGATTGCTCAAACCATTTTTTGATGAGCAGCTCTTCTTCCTTTCTGACAGTCATCCTGAACTTGTTAACCGAAAGGACGTTATCGAGTTCCTCTCCGAGCAGATGCGGCAAATCGGTTATGTGCAAGGCGATTTTTGTGACTCCGTCTTGCAGCGCGAAAGCCTGTCTTCCACTTGCTTTTTTAACCAGTTCGCCGTTCCCCATTCCATCGAGATGAACTCCAACAAGACGGTCGCTTCGATCTTCGTCAGCCCAAACGGCATCTCGTGGGGTGAGGGACAGGCAAAAATCGTTATCTTGATTGCGGTGTGTAGGGAGGATCGGCAGCGATTCATGGAAATATACAATGCGCTCGTCAAATCCCTCTGCGACGAAATCAAAGCATCAAAAATGGCAAAGGCGCAATCCCTCGAAGAGTTCTTGGAGTTCATCACACTGAGATGATGGGGGCACCGATTTCATCGATGCCCCCATCAAGTTAATCAGCCTTTTTGGCAAATCGCGTCACACGTACTTTCGACGATTGTTCAACACGGCCGCCGAAATGCACTGCAATCTAATCGTGATACTCGCCGCGATCCCACTTCTCGATGAACTCGTCAAAGAAGCGCTGGTCAGCTTGAGCCTCAGCGTCGGCCTTATTGCAGGCATCGATCTTGGCAATCAGGGCATCGCACTCGGGCGTGGACTCATACTCGGCCTCAAGGAACGCGAGCATGATGTCGGTCATCAGGAACTCGCCGGTGATCTTCCCGCCGAAGCCGATGACGTTGGCGTTGAGCTCGCGACGGGCGTACAGGGCGCTCGTCATGTCGCGGACCAAGGCGCAACGGGCGCCGAGAACCTTGTTCACGAGTTGGTGATACCAATGCTGGCGCCGCACAGGGCCACGCCAAAGTCGGCCTTGCCGCTGGCAACAGCCTCGCCCACAGCCCTACCGTAGATGGGATAGTGCGTATGGGTGTGGCCGTAAGGACCGCTCCACAAACGCCTGACCGTCTCCACGCAGGATCGCCGCATCAATGTCAATGT
>DXZV01000002.1:13403-16993 GCA_019419485.1 Collinsella sp. | reverse complement strand
GCGCCATCGAGCTCGTCAATGACGGCGACACGCTGCTCGTCGACTCGGGCACCACCGCGCTCGAGTTTGTCCGGCTCCTCGACCAGCGCGATGGCATCACCGTTATCACGGCCGACATTACCATCGCCGATTACATCGACGAGAGCATGCCCTCAGTCGATGTCGTCATGCTGGGCGGGGCACTGCGCAAAGGTCATCGCTATCTGTACGGCCCACTTACCATGCAGGCGCTCCAAATGGTCCACGCCGATCTAGCCGTCATGTGCCCTGGCGCTTTCGTTCCCGGCTGCGGCTTTACCACCGACTTTCCCCAGATGGCCGAGACCAAAGCGGCTATGGTCGGTGCTGCTCGTCAAAGTGTCGCCCTCATGGACGCCAGTAAGGTCAACGGACGTGGCATGTACCGCTTTGCCGAGCTGACCGACGTCAACGCCATCGTGATGGACCGTGACCCCGATCACGCCGTCGCCACCTCAATCGCCGAGATCGTCGACAACGCCCGCCCAAATCTCCTCATCGCCGGCGCTTAAACAAAAACCACCACAAAGGTGCCTGTCCCCTTTGTGGTGGTTTGAGCGTTAAAAGTGAACGTGTCGTTACTTGGAGAGCTCGTCAGCGAGGGCCTCGATCTGAGCGCGCGATGCGTCGTTGAGCGAACCCAGGACGGTCACCTTGTTCTGCGCCAGGGTGATGTCCTTCATACCCTCGAGCTCCTTGGTCATAACCTTGGCAGCTGCAGGCGCCCAGGAACCGGCCTCGACAAGCGCCACGGTACGGTTCTGGTAGGCATGCTCGGCAAGCGTGTGGATAAAGGTGCTCATGAACGGGAAGATCTCGCCCTGATAGGTAATGGAAGCGAGTACCAGACGGTCATAGCGGAACGCATCCTCAACGGCCTCGGCCATGTCGTCGCGAGCCAAGTCAAAAACGGAGACCTTCTGGCCGCGGGCCTCGAGCGCAGATGCGAGCTCATCGACAGCGGCCTTCAGGTGGCCGTAGACGCTCGCGTAGGCAATGGTGATTCCCTCGTCCTCGGGCTGATAGCTCGACCAGGTGTTGTAGGTGTCGAGGTAGTAGCCCAGGTTCTCGGTTAGCACGGGGCCATGGAGCGGACAGATAACCTGGATGTCCAGATCGGCGGCCTTCTTGAGCACGGCCTGCACGAACTTGCCGAACTTTCCCACGATGCCAAAGTAGTAACGGCGCGCCTCGCAGGCCCACCCTTCCGGATCTTCGATGTCGTTGGCGCCAAACTTGCCAAAGCCGTCGGCACTAAAGAGCACCTTGTCGGTGGCCTCGTAAGAGAACAGCACCTCGGGCCAGTGCACGTTGGGAGCGCCGACAAACGTTAGGCTGTGACTGCCCAGATCGAGCACGTCGCCCTCTTTGACGACCATCTTGCGCTCGGGGTAGTCGGTGCCAAAGTAGTTGACCATCATGCGGAAGGCGCCCATGCTAGCCACAATCTGTGCCTGGGGATAGCGCTCCATAAAGGCGGCGATGCCAGCGGAGTGATCGGGCTCCATATGGTGAACGACCAGGTAATCGGGCGTGCGACCGTCGAGCACGGCTTCGATGTTACCGAGCCACTCGTCGACAAAACCGCCGTCGACTGAATCGGCGACAGCGATCTTTTCGCCCAAGATAACGTAGCTGTTGTATGCCATACCGTTCTCGGACACATCGTACTGGCCCTCGAACAGGTCAATGTCGTGATCGTCGACGCCAACGTAGCGGATATCCTTGGTGATCTCCATCAGGCAAAGCCTCCTAGATAGACAAAAGAGCCCGTCTATCATAGCACTCGGCTGCATCCCAACAGCTATCTGCCGGCATCCTTACCGATTGTTATTGAAATGCGATAAATCGCCGTTTACCAGCACAAACTATGAGCGCGGTATCGCCGTGCTATGTCGAATGATGAGCTGGCCGGGAATACGAATGGCAACGGTTTTGCCCGCCGTACCCGCCTCGGGAACCGCATGCTCGAACACCTCGCGCCCACGCTGATGCAAGTCAAATCGAACGGTCGTGAGCTCGTTATGTGCGACAAAGTCGTCGAGCGAGTCATCGACGCCCACCACGCTCACGTCCTCGGGCACGCGCAGACCGCTATCACGTAGCGCTGCAATGGCGCCGTTTGCCATCTGGTCGTTTGCCGCGTAAATCGCCGTCATGGTGCGGTCGTGCTCGGCCAGATATCTGCCGGCCTCGTAACCGCTGTTGGCAGACCAATCGCCCTCGAGCGGCGCCTGCGGCTTAATGTGCCTACGCTCGAGCGCGTCCTGCCAGCCGGCGCGACGAAACTGATCATCGACCGAGAACGACGGGCCGCCAATATAGCGAATCTGATCGTGTCCCAGCTCAAACAGGTGATCCATAAGCAATAGCGAGCAGCCGTAATGATCAGAGTCAACTGTGGTCACGCGCGGATGCGCGTACATGGTAACGATGACCGTGCCAATGCCCGGCAGTGGATCAAACGTCTCAAAATCGGGCGCCATACGACTCATGCCGATGATGATGCCGTCCACCGGCAATGCGGCCATACGACGCGTGGCCTCGGCAAGCGAAAACTCCTCGGTCTTGGACATCTCAACCAGCGTGATGGCGCAATTATGCTCACGAGCAGCACTGGCGATGCCGTCGATCATTGAGAGGTTGCCAAACTTGGTAACATCGTTGACGCATAGGCCAACCGAATGGTAACGACCGTCGCGCAGCGAGCGACCGGCATAGCTCGGACGAAAGCCAAGCTCTTGCATCGCGGCCTGCACGCGCTGGCGCGTCTGCTCGTTAACGTTAGGCAAGCCGTTGGCAACGCGCGAAACCGTCTGCTGCGAAACGCCAGCAGCGCGGGCGACGTCGGCCATGGAGACCGGACGCGAACTGGTATCGTTGGACGGGCGCCTTGCCACAGGATCACCTTCACCCTTGCGAGATCTGAATAGCGTGCATGCCGGCCCGGGCAGAAATACACCCCGCGCCGAGGCCTGCTATCGTCGGACGCATGTTAACGTACTCTACTTTTTCTATCTGCATCTTTTCTGCTTTATAAGTCCATACGGCAGCACCGTTCACGGCTGTATTTCTACCGATTACCAGATTCTCAAAAAGTGACAAGCGATGTGTTATGAGTACGTTAACATAGCCCGTAACGTGCGGTATCGTGAACACTTGGTTCATGCCGCTTCAATTTGTTAACGTACTCATAACGACGCAAAACTCACCCGTGCGCGCCAAGGAAAGGACTCCCATGACCACCCCCGACGAAAAGACATTCGCCACGCTCACCAAGCTGTTTGAGGAGGAGTTTGGTCCCATCGGCGACCGCCAGGTGCTCTATGTGCACGCGCCCGGCCGTTCCGAGATCAGCGGCAACCACACCGATCACGAGGGCGGTCACGTTATCGCCGGCTCGCTCGATGTCGCCGTCGACGGCATTGCCGTGGCGACCGATTCCAACAAGGTTCGCGTCGCCGACGAGGGCTATCCCACGTTTGAGATCGCGCTCGACACGCTAGACGTTCAGGAGTCCGAGAAGGGCACGTCCGCGAGCCTCGTCCGCGGCATGGCCCACGAAATCGCAG
>DXZV01000002.1:11244-13393 GCA_019419485.1 Collinsella sp. | reverse complement strand
CGTTGAGCCCCAGGGCTTCGACTTCGCCTTCACCTGCTCCGTCCCCTCGGGCGGCGGCCTTTCCAGCTCTGCCGCCGTCGAGGCCGCGTACGGCCGTGCCATGGAGACGCTCTGGGGCGCGCCCGCCATTGAGCCCGTCACGCTCGCTCAGATGAGCCAGCGCACCGAGAACAACTACTACGGCAAGCCCTGCGGTCTGATGGACCAGGCCGCCGTGTGCCTGGGCGGCCTCGCCTACATGGACTTTGAGGACCAGGCTCAGCCTAAAACCAAGAAGCTCGAACTCAACTTTGAGGATCACGGCTATGCGCTCGTGCTCGTTAAGGTCGGCGCCGACCACGTGGCAGCCACCGATGACTACGCCGCCGTTCCGCGCGAGATGCAAGACGTCGCTGCCGAGTTTGGCAAGGCACGCCTGTGCGAGGTCGACGTTGCCGACTTTGACGCCAAGCTCCCCGAGCTGCGCGCCAAGCTGGGCGACCGCGCCTGCCTGCGCGCCGTTCACTACTGGTACGAGAACGGCCTGGTCGACAAGCGCTGGGCAGCTCTGAACGCCGGCGACATTGACCAGTTCCTGGTCCTGACGCGCGAGTCCGGCGCCAGCTCCGCCATGTACCTGCAGAATGTCGTTGCCAAGCTGGGATCTGAGCAGCCTTCCATGTATGCCCTGGCGCTGGCCGAGCACGTGCTCGACGGCCGCGGCGCCGTTCGCATTCACGGTGGCGGCTTTGGTGGCACCATCCAGGCCTTCGTGCCGCTCGACCTGGTCGACACCTTCATTGCCAAGATGAACAGCTGGCTGGGCGAGGGCTCTGCCCGCCACTACGCTATCTCTGACAAGGGGGCTTATGCGGCATGGCTGTAATGACTGACGTGCGCGAGGGCGCGCAGAGCCTGATCGAGTACGCTATCCACCGATCGATGATCGGCCAGGACGATCGCATCTGGGCATACAACACCATTTTGGAGTGCATCGGCGCCACGGGCCCCGCACTCGACATGGCTTGGGCACTCAAGACCGAGAAGATTTCGCTCTTGCACCCCGATACCCTGCCCAACTTTGATCTAGAGGGCACGCTCGCCGCGCTTGCCGAGGCCGCCGTTGCCAACGGTGCTGCCGAGGACACAGCATCGGGGCGCGACCGCATCGCCATGCGCATCATGGGTATGCTCATGCCGAGGCCTTCGGTTGTAAACGAAGAGTTCAATGGGCGTATGGGCGTCAACGAGCCCCGCGCCGCGACCGACTGGTTCTACGGCCTGTGCTGCGACGCCGGCTATGTGCGCCGCGCCGCCATCGCACGCAACATCAAATGGAGCACCCCCACCAACTGGGGTGACCTGGAAATCACCATCAACCTGTCCAAGCCTGAGAAGGACCCGCGCGATATCGCCGCGGCAGGTGCAGCCAAGAACACGGGCGAGAAGTATCCCGCCTGCCAGCTCTGCATCGAAAACGAGGGCTATCCCGGACGCTCCGCCGCAGCCGACGGTGGCGCTCACCCCGCCCGTCAGAACCTACGCGTTATTCCCATTCAGCTTAATGGCGAGCGCTGGGGCTTCCAGTACAGCCCGTACGCGTACTTTAACGAGCACTGCATTGCCATGAGCTCCGAGCATCGCCCGATGCACGTCGACCGTAAGGGTCTGACCTGCCTGCTCGATTTTGTGGACCTGTTCCCGCATTACTTCATCGGCTCCAACGCCGACCTGCCTATCGTGGGCGGCTCAATTCTGTCGCACGACCACTTCCAGGGTGGCGCGCACGAGTTCCCCATGATGCACGCCGCCGAGGTCTCGCAGTTTAGCGTGCCCGGTTTTGACCAGGTCAGCGGCACCGTGCTGCAGTGGCCGCTCTCGGTGCTGCGCCTGCGCTCGCACGACCGTGCTCAGCTGCTCGATGCTGCCGAGAAGATTATCCTCGCTTGGCGCGAGTGGACCGATGAGTCGGTAGGCGTCGTCGCGCACACAGCCGACGGCGTGGCGCACAACACTGTGACGCCCGTCATCCGCCGCGTCGACTCCCGCGGCAACGCCGGCGGCGAGATCTACGAGGCCTACCTGGCGCTTCGCTGCAACATCACGACCGACGAGCATCCGCTGGGCGTATTCCACCCGCATGCTGAGTACCACCATATTAAAAAGGAGA
>DXZV01000002.1:10469-11234 GCA_019419485.1 Collinsella sp. | reverse complement strand
GCCTGATCGAGGTCATGGGCCTGGCCATTCTGCCGCCGCGCCTGGTTCCCGAGCTCGGCGCTGTCCGTGAGCATCTGCTGGCAGCCAAGGTCGATGCCAGCTACGACCTTGCCGGTGCGCTCGAGGGCGACGACCTTTGCCGCAGCCACGCCGCATGGGCCGAGGATGTCTATGCCCGCCGCGCCGATGAACTTACGGCCGACAACGCCATCGACATCCTGCACGAGGAGGTCGGCGTGGTGTTTGGCCACGTGCTCGACAACGCCGGCGTCTTTAAGTGGGACGAGGCAGGACGCGCCGCCCAACAGCGCTTTATCGACTCGCTGCAATGATCCCTTGGGGACAAAGGAAAACGAATCATTTCGTCATCAAGACAACGGTGCCCGCCGGCAACATCGCCGACGGGCACCGTTTTTGAGTGTAGTCATTGGGGACGTTCTTAAACGACTAGTCAAACAAGAACGTCCCCAACGACTAATGACTCGAGCGTGGAAAATCCCCCACTTTGAACTCGTATGGGCACCAAAAGCGGGAGATTATCCACGCTCATTCTATTAGGAGTCGCAACCGCTACAACTCTACGACCTCAACGTTGCTGTAGATCTCGTCCCAGCGGTCCATGACCAGGTGGCCGGTCTTGGGATCCATGGCGTTGAGCTTACCGCAGGTATTGGCAGTCTTGAGCACCGTGAGGTCGTCGGCACCAGCAGCAATGGCATGCGCAAAACCGGCGATGGTCGAGTCGCCGGAACCCGTTGCGTTCAC
>DXZV01000002.1:4233-10459 GCA_019419485.1 Collinsella sp. | reverse complement strand
ACCGAACCGGCAGCGCCCATCGAAACGACAACCCAGGGGATACCGGCAAAACGGTCATCGGCGGCAAGCGCCTCGCGCAGGGCATCGACATCATCGGTCGTAAAGGACGTACCCAGCAGCCCGTTAATCTCGGTCAGGTTGGGCTTTACGAGCTCAGGCTTAGCGTCGGACTCCAGCGCGGCCTCCAGCGATGCACCCGAGGTGTCGAGCAGCACCTTGGCGCCCGCCTCCTCGGCAATCTTGACGAGCTCGGCATAGTAGCCGGCATCGACACCGCGCGGCAGCGAGCCCGAAAGCGTCACAACGTCCGCCTTCGCTGCAAGCTCGGCGAACTTGGCCGTAAAGGCCTCGAGCTCGGCCGGGGCGATCTGCGGGCCGCTCTCCAGCAGCTCGGTCTGATTGCCCTCGTGCAGGATATTTAGGCAAATGCGCGTCTCACCGGCGATGGGCACAAAGTCGTTCTTGACGCCGTCGGCATCCATAAGCTCGGCCATATAGGCACCCATGTGGCCGCCGAGCAGACCGGTTGCAAGCACGTCGTCGCCCAACTGCAGCAGCACACGGCTCACGTTGAGGCCCTTGCCGCCGGCGGTCTTTTCGGGCGTCACACGGTTGACGTCGTCGATAATCAGTTTGTCGAGCTGATAGCGCGTATCAATCGACGGGTTCATGGTAACGGTCAGAATCATGTTGAACTCCTGTTCCGGGGCACGACACGCGCGGCCCCAAACATACGATAGCTCGTTAAAGAATCTCAATCTCAAAGCCGCGGGTGACGGTCTCCCCCGGCTTGGCAACCAGGCAGCCGCGCTTATGCTCCAGGATATCGTCCTCGTCGGAGCAGGTGGACAGGCCACCCCACGGTTCCACGGCCACAAAGTCGCCCTCGGGCTTGCTCCACACAATCAGGTACGGCATATCGGGGAACGTCAGGCGCACGCCCTTGTCCTCGGTCTTCTTGGTCAGCGTAACCACGCGGCTCTCGAGCACGTCAAAGATGGTCTCCGCGAAGTCGAAGAGTTCGTGGGTCAGCGGCAGGTTCTGGTCGATCATGGGGTTCTTGCTGCGATGCTCAACATCAATCAGGCCCGTCGATGGAACGGCAGTACAGAGCTCGGTGGCCTCACGCTGCTCAAAACGGAGCTCGTAATCGTTATAGGACTCGCCCTCGTCGAGCGGGCACTTAAAGCCGGGGTGACCGCCCACAAAGAACGGCATGTCCTCGGTGCCCTCATTGGTCACCTCGTACGACACGGCCACCTTTTCCGAATCGATCGTGTAACGAGCAACGATCTTAAACGGATACGGGTACTGCTCGAGCAACTCGGCATGATCGGCAGAGCTTAGGCTCAGCGCGACCATGTTGTCGCCCTGCTCCTCGAGCTTCCACTCCTGTTTGCGCGCAAAGCCGTGACGGGCAAGCTTGACCTCGCGGCCGCCCATGGTCATTGCGTGACCGTCTCGAAGGCGCCGCAGATCGGGAAACAAATGGGTGCCTGGCCCGACCAGACCGCCGGGTCACCCTGCCACAGGTACTCACGGCCGTTGGCCGTAATAGAAGTGAACGATCCGCCAGCCGTGCTCAACGCAATGCGGACAGAGCCGTTATCAAGAACAAACTCCATGGGAATCTTCTCCTTCACATATCATCTCGCACGATCCATTGTGAACGTCGTGCCTTTAGCAGAAAGGTAATGAGGCAGCGCCGCAAACAAAAGAACAATGCACGTCCAGCCCGCTGGGCCAATTGGGCTGATAGCAAACCGGCCCGCGTCCCCTCACAGAAACGCGAGCCGTCAACGGACTAGTTAATTACGCCGGATACCCGCTAATCATGGTATTCGCCGCGGTCCCACTTCTCCAGGAACTCGTCAAAGAAGTGCGGGTCAGCCTGAGCCTCAGCGTCGGCCTTATTGCAGGCATCGATCTTGGCAATCAGGGCATCGTGCTCGGGGGTCTTCTCGTAGGGCTCCTCCAGGAAGGCAAGCATAATGTCGGCCATCAGGAACTCGCCGGTGATCTTGCCGCCAAAGCCCACAATGTTGGCGTTGAGCTCGCGACGGGCATACAGGGCAGAGGTCATGTCGCGAACCAGGGCGCAGCGGGCGCCGGGAACCTTGTTGACGGCGTTGGTGATGCCGATGCCGGTGCCGCACAGGGCCACGCCAAAGTCGGCCTTGCCGCTGGCAACAGCCTCGCCCACGGCCTTGCCGTAGATGGGGTAGTGCGTACGGGTGTGGCTGTAGGTGCCGCAGTCGAGCACCTTGTAGCCAGCCTGCTCCAAGCGGTCGGCCAGATAGATCTTCTCGTCCGTAACGATATGGTCGCAACCGATTGCGATGGTCTTCTTCATCAGAACGTCCTTTCGTCTGAATTCACAAGTTGAGGTAGAAGTTCGAGTTCTCGGTGGCTCTCGTTAGGCCATCTTGTTGAGCATGTCGACACGGATCTGGTGACGGCCGCCGGCGTACTGGGCGCGCAGGAACTCGCGGGCGATCTTCCTGGCGACCTCGGTGCCCACAACGCCCGGGCCCATGGTGACCATGCGCGAGCCGTTGTGCTCGCGGGTCATGTAGGCGGAGCGCTCGTCGGAAATGTTGGCGACGACCATGCCCTTGATCTTGACGGCGGCCATATAGGAGCCGACGCCGTACTTATCGAATGCGAAGCCCTGGGAATCCTTGTGCTCCAGCAGGTCCTTGGCAACGGCGGTCGCGGAATCGACAAAGTCCGCGGCAGGGGTCTCGGAATAGTCGACGACCTCGTGACCGTCGGCGATGAGCATCTCCTTGATGGACTCCTTCATCGACATACCGTCGGCATCGGAAGCGATTACAACCCTCATGACATCCTCCTTGAGAGATACGCAGGTGCGTAGTTTCTGTTTGGAAGTGTTGAATCGCGTTCAGGTCCGGGCATCTGAATGTGCGGTTCTTCACTGTTCATGTTTATTTGAACATATTCGAACACCGACTGCAACCATTATTTGTTTATCTTTGTTCTTTTTTGAACAAATACCGTTTACGGATGATTGCTGACCGTTTGGGCCCGGCACGGACGTAGCGACCACGTGTTCAACAAACAAAAGGGCGGCCGAGAACGTGTCTCGGCCGCCCTTCGGCGGTATTCCCCGGTATATACAGCTGTTTTAGCTACTCGGACTGCCCACCCTTTTTGGCGTGCTTGGACGGAACACTCAGAAAGCGGCCCGTCAGATAGTTCGCGGGACCGGAGATATCGATCCCCAGCAGTACGTGTCCCAGCCACAGGAACGCCACGAGCACCAGCAGCGGGATAACGCACGAAGTCACGATCATCACGATGACGCCTTCAATCAGATCGGTCACCTGCCGCACGATCTCATCGGTCATCTGCTTGGCGCCGCTGGTCACCGACGTAACAAGGCTCGACGCCCCATCAGTCAACTGCTCGAGCACGTTTTTGGACTCCGTGGCCTCGGATTTTTTCTTGTTCGATTTTGAGCTGGTCTCGGCTGACTTGTCCGTGGTGTCGGCCGCATCCGCAGCGTCCGCAGCCTTTTGCTCAGCTTGCTCAATACTTACGCGATACGTTTCATCGACCTTCTGCGACACCCATACGCTCGCGGGCACGAGCGCCATGCCGATCACGGCAACCACCAGCACGCGCGTCGCCACACGGCGCAGGACAGCGCTCGTGCTCCAGCGCCCGTGAATGCCGAGCGACACCGCAAAGAGCCCCAACGCAAACGGGATTAAGATGCCCAGGCCAACCGACCACAAAATCGTGAGCAAATATTTCTCTAGGTATAGCACGGCAAGCACGATACCAAGGTTGCCTGAAAGCTGCGCGAGCTGCTCGGCAACCGGCGTTCCCGTATCACCCGGCAGCGCGGTAATGCCCGCAGACAGCGCCACGCACGAGGTCGTGAGCGCCAAAACGTTGCCTTTCTTTTGGTCGATGACCTCGATGGTGGAGTCCCGAGTTTTGGTATCGGCGAAATGCGGACGAGCCACAAAGCCCGACAGCAGCGCCAGCACCACGAGCGCAACGATAAAGCCAATCTGCAGCTTTTTGTTTGCGCACACGACATCGGACAGGCTGGGCTGCAGCTCGGTTACCGTCGTGTGCTCGGTTATCTGGACAGGACGCCCATGAGCCATCTCGTGCGCGCCTCTTTTTTGTATTGACCCGTTATCCGGCATTTGGATACCTCCTCAGTCCGGCGTTTAATGCGAAAGGAAGTATACCCACCGAGCAAAAATCGAACGGGAGGACAAACGGAGCGCACCAAGACTGTCCCCAATGACTAGTCGTTTAAGAACGTCCCCAATGACTATCTCGGGATGAGTTGCGGTGAAATAGGGATTGTTTTGCGCCCGCCGGCCTCTATTCAGTCCCCATTTCACCGCAACTTGGAGGAGAACAGAAAAAAGCCCTGCCGCGGGTAGCGGCAGAGCTTTTGGAAGGGGACTTGGTTGTGAGGGCTCGTTAGGCGAGCTTGGCCTCGAGCTCGGCAATGCGCTTATAGGCATCGATGGTAAAGCGGGCCTGCTTCTCCAGGATCATAGTGGTCATGAGGGTATCCTGAGCGTGAGCCATGATGAAGGTCATCTCCATCTCGCCACCGCCGGCCTCCTGCGAAAGCAGCTTGGTCTGCGTGTCGTGGGCACCGATAAGCGCATCGCTGGCATCCTTGTGCAGCTGCTCGGCCTTCTCAAAGTCACCCTCGCGAGCAGCATCGAGCGCTGCAAGCAGATCGGTCTGGGCGTCACCTGCGTATGCGACAATCTCGAATCCAACCATCGAGATTTCTTCTTTGGTTGCCATGTTGCGTTCCTTTCACATATGAACCAATGGAGAGCATCGCGTCCGGGCATACGCGCTGCGTTGTGTATGACAGAAACAATAACATTCAAACAAAAAAGAACAGCGCAAAACGTAATTTCGAGCTATGAACGGTCACTTTTCGCCCGTGAACGGTTTTTAAACCAATTTGAACAATATCGAACACAATTAGCGGCAACCCAAACAGATCCGCGCCCTAGCGTACATCGCGCACCGTATCGCCCTCGACGAGCACGCCCGGAAACAGCATGTGCTCCACGCCAGACGCACCCCCATCGGCGCCGGCAATCTTGTCGACCGCCCACATGCCGACGCGCTTGTTGTCAAAGCGCACCGTGGTCAAGCGACAATCGGGCACGATATCGCCCAGGCTGTCATCAACACCCACCACGCTCACGTCCTGGGGCACGCACTTCCCGCGCGACTCGAGCCCACGGATGCAGCCATATGCCATGGCATCGTTGGAGGCATAAATGGCCGTGCAGGTCGGATCATCCGCAAGCGCCTGGCCGGCAGCATATCCACTCTGCGCCGTCCAGTCGCCACGCACGAGCTGCGGGGGCTCAATGCCATGCGCACGCAATGTCTCACGCCAGCCTTCCTCGCGCCGCATGCCCGAAAGCGAGCGCTCGGGACACGAGATAAAGTGCACAGTCTTGTGTCCCTGCCCCAGCAAATACTCGACCACCTGGCGCGAACAATCGAACTGGTCGTTATCGACCGTTGAACAGAGCGGGTGCTCCAACATCGTAACGAGCACCGTCTGCATGCCGGGCAGCGGCTCGAAGGTTCCAAAGTCCGCCGGCATGCGGTTCATAATCACAACCATGCCATCCACCGGCAGTGCGCTCATGCGCGACGATGCGCTCTCGAGGGTATACGGATGCCCGTCTACTTTAGTGAGGGTGATGGCATAGCCATGTTTGTCGGCCGCTGCGGCAAAGCCCTCCATACGGTCGAGATTGCCGGTGCCGGTAATGTTGAACATGGCGACGCCGACGGTCTTAAACTTGCCACGGCGCAACGATCGACCGGCAAAATTGGGGCGATACCCCAGCTCGCGCATGGCGGCACGCACGCGTTCCTTGGTCTCGGGGCGCACGCTGGGCGAATCGTGCACCGTACGCGAGACTGTCTGCTCCGAGACGCCCGCGAGGCGCGCTACGTCTTTGACGGATACCGATTTTTTAACAGCGGCCATAGGTCGATCTTTCTATGTCAACGATGCCATTGGTGGCACCTTGCGCAGTCAAATGAAACGTCTTCAAGTATATCCAACGCCTCCCCCACCATACGCTCACCACCCAAAACCTACCGTTCACCGACATTTTTGCTTCCCCGAACGGCTTTTGTCTACCAAATGTTAACGTTGCCATTGTGCAAACACAGAGCCACCGGG
>DXZV01000002.1:3716-4223 GCA_019419485.1 Collinsella sp. | reverse complement strand
GCTCAAACGTTTACGCGTAAGGAATCGACGGTTCGCAGGCACAGGAACCACCGGTTCGCGTCTTTTTTTGTGTCGCAAAATGGCAACGTCAACATTTTGGCAACCGGACGCCAAAAGCTACCATCGTTGCTAACCCACCGACTCTTAGGAGCATTGCATGGAGCAACTCATCGCCATCATCGAAAAGGGCCAGCCCTTTTTCAACGCGATCGCCCGCAACAAGTACCTCAAGGCGATCCGCGACGGCTTTATCTCCGTCATCCCCATCATCATCTTCTCGTCCATCTTCTGCCTGGTAGCCTCGGTCCCCAACATCTGGGGTTTCTACTGGCCCGATGACATCAACAACGCCCTGTGGAAGTGCTACAACTACTCCATGGGCATCCTGGCCATCGCCTGCGCCGCCACCACGGCCAAGCACTTCGCCGACGCTCAGAACCGCGATCTGCCCAAGAACAACCAGATCAACTTCATCTCGTGCATGTGCGCGGCCATCATCGGCTTCTT
>DXZV01000002.1:2669-3706 GCA_019419485.1 Collinsella sp. | reverse complement strand
TCGGTTTTCTGCTGCTCTCCAGCGACGCCATCAGCTTCACGGATAACGGCGTCTCCATCTCCGGCCTCGCCAACGGCTACATGGGATCCAAGGGCCTGCTAACCGCCTTTATCTGTGCGTTCGCCACCGGCATCATCTACAAGTTCTTCATTAAGCGCAACATCACCGTCAAGATGCCCGAGCAGGTTCCGCCCAACATCTCGCAGACCTTTAAGGACATCATCCCCTTCTCCGTCTGCATCACCGTCTTTTGGGTTTTTGACATCGTCTTCCGCGCTGCTTTTGGCTTCTGCTTTGCCCAGGGTGTCATCCAGGTGTTCCAGCCCCTGTTCACCGCTGCCGATGGCTACATCGGCCTCGCTGTGATCTACGGCGCCATGAGCCTCTTCTGGTTCGTGGGCGTCCACGGCCCCTCGATCGTCGAGCCCGCCATCGCCGCCGCTCTCGTTGCCAACATGACCGACAACCTGGCTGCGTTCCAGGCCGGCCAGCACGCTTCCGCTGTCCTGACCCAGGGTGCCCAGTACTTCGTCGTCTGCATGGGCGGCACCGGCGCCACGCTCGTCCTGGTCTTTATGTTCTGCTTCCTGGCCAAGTCTCAGGAGATGCGCGCCGTCGGTAAGGCCGCCATCGTCCCCGTCTGCTTTGCCGTCAACGAGCCGCTGCTGTTCGCCGCACCCATCGTGCTCAACCCCGTCTTCTTTGTCCCGTTTGTCTTTGCCCCGATCGCCAACATCTGGATCCTCAAGATCTTTATCGACTTCTTGGGCATGAACGGCTTTATGTACACCCTGCCTTGGACCGTCCCCGGCCCCATCGGCACCATCATGGGCCTGGGCTTCCAGCCGCTCGCCTTTGTGATGCTCGCCATCATCCTGGTCGTCGACTTTGCCCTGTACTATCCGTTCTTCCGTGCCTATGACGCCCAGAAGTGCGCCGAGGAGGCCGAGATCTCCCAAGAGGAGCTCGCCGCCAAGAACGCCGAGAAGGCCGCCAAGCTCAACGATGCCTTCCAGGGCAAGGCTGACGCCAAGAGC
>DXZV01000002.1:0-2659 GCA_019419485.1 Collinsella sp. | reverse complement strand
CTCCCCCGCCGCTTCTGCAGCACCCGCTGCCGAGGCAACGACCGCCAGCGACCTCAACGGCAAGCGCGTGCTCGTGCTCTGCCAGGGCGGCGGAACCTCGGGCCTGCTCGCCAACGCACTGGCCAAGGCTGCCAAGGAGCGCGGCATCGATCTTGAAACCGCTGCCGAGGCATATGGCAACCATGTCGACATGCTCCCCGACTTTGACCTGGTCGTCCTGGCCCCGCAGGCCGCCAGCTACCTGGCCGACCTGCAGAAGGACTGCGAACGCGTGGGCAACAAGTGCGTCGCCTGCCGTGGCAAGCAGTACATCGAGCTCTCCCAGAACGGCGATAAGTCTCTCGCCTTCGTCGCCGAACAACTTTCGAAGTAAGTAACACCCAGGGCCAGCCGACCATCCAAGACCGGCTGGTCCTTCGATTTAAACGATTGGATCATCATGTCCGTTAACCCTGCTAGCGTCACCAACCCGCCTACGCAGTTTCCCGAGGACTTTGTCTTTGGCGGCGCCACCGCTGCCTACCAGGTAGAGGGCGAGACCCGCACCCACGGTAAGGGCAAGGTTGCCTGGGACGACTTCCTGGAGGCCCAGGGGCGCTTTTCCCCCGATCCCGCTTCGGACTTCTACAACCAGTACCCCGTCGACTTGGAGCTGTGCGAAGAGTTTGGCATCAACGGCATTCGCCTCTCCATCGCCTGGAGCCGCATCTTCCCCAACGGTACCGGCGAAATCAACCCCGAGGGCGTCCAGTTCTACCACGATCTCTTCGCCGAGTGCCATAAGCACCATGTTGAGCCGTTCGTCACGCTGCATCACTTTGACACGCCGCTTCCCCTCTTTGAGAAGGGCGACTTCCTCAACCGCGAGACTATCGACGCCTTTGTGGACTTTGCCACCTTCTGCTTTAAGGAGTACGCCGACCAGGTAACCTACTGGTTCACCTTTAACGAGATCTGGGCCGACGCCTCCAACACCTACATTGAGGGTACCTTCCCCGGTGGCGTCAAGGCGCATCTGGCCGAGGCCTTCCAGTGCGAGCACAACATGATGCTCGCCCACGCCAAGGCCGTGCTGGCCTTCCACAACGGCGGCTTTAAGGGCAAGATCGGCGTCATCCAGTCGCTGGAGTTTAAGTACCCGCTCAACGAGAACGACCCCGCCGACATCAAGGCCGCCAACAACGAGCACGTGCTGCAAAACCAGTTCTTGCTCGACGCCACCTTCCGCGGCGACTATGCCCCCGACACCCTCGAGTGCGCTAACCGCCTGGCTGCCGTCTCGGGCGGCACCATCGAGATCCTGGACGAGGACCTCGAGATTATGCGCGAGGCCGCGCTCTACAACGACTACTTGGGCGTTAACAATTACCAGTGCCGCTTCTTGAAGGCTTACGACGGCGAGAACGACCTGCACCACAACGGTACGGGCGAGAAGGGCACCGGCCGCTGGCGCGTTAAGGGTATTGGCGAGCATGTGAACAAGCCTGGCATCCCCACCACCGACTGGGACTGGATCATCTATCCCGAGGGCCTGTTCGATCTGCTCGTCTACATTAAGCAGCGCTACCCCAACTACAAGCAGATCTTCATTACCGAGAACGGCATGGGCTACAAGGATCCCTACAAGGACGGCTTTGTGGACGACCAGCCGCGCATCGACTACATCGAGCAGCACCTGCGCTGGCTGCTCAAGGCCATGGAAGTCGGCGTCAACGTGGGCGGCTACTTCCTGTGGAGCCTGCAGGACCAGTTCTCCTGGACCAATGGCTACAACAAGCGCTATGGCTTCTTCTACGTAGACTTTGAGACCCAGAAGCGCACACCCAAGGCAAGCGCCTACTGGTACAAGCACGTGGCGCAGACCCGTCGTCTGGACTAGCGGCTGGCGGGGTCGCCTGCCCACATAACCTGTCCCCATTTCTCAGCCGGGGGCGGCACGTCACACGGCGCGCCGCCCCCGGCCTTTTTGTTTTTGAGCGAGTCAGAATCCGTTTGTCTCGATCTGTAACATCCAGCCGAGTTTTTCGGTACTAACTGTTACAGATTGAGATGAACGCGCGGGCCAGTTCCCTCAATCTAAATCTGTAACATCTAGCGGGTTATTTCGCCTCCACCCGTTACAGATCGAGACAAACGGAATAAGCCGAGCCGAAAGATCTCGATCTGTAACATCTAGCAGGGATTATCGGTCCTAACTGTTACAGATTAAGATGAACGAGCCGAGCACGACTACACCCGCAGGTCCTTTACGCTGGAACGCTCGACCAGCACGCCCGAGACGAGCGTACGGCTTCTGGAGCTCGGGGCTTCCAGACCGGCGACGACTTCGTTAAGCGCACGGACGCCCAGCTCGCGGTGGCGAAACTTCACCGACGTCAGAATCGAGTTGGGAATCGTCTTGTAGAGCTCATCGTCGAAGCCGATCACGGACACGTCGTCGGGCACACTGAGCCCTTTGTCACGTAGAGCCACCATCACGCCGTTTGCCATGCAGTCGTTAGCAGCGAGGACCGCCGTGCAATCGGGTTTATCGGCAAGCACAAGGCCCGCAGCATAGCCACTATCCGCATTCCAATCGCCTTGCAGAGGCTCGGGCGGCTCAATGCCACGCGCCTCGAGTGCCGCACGCCAACCTTTCATACGGCACTGGCTCGACAGC
>DXZV01000199.1 GCA_019419485.1 Collinsella sp. | reverse complement strand
ATGGTCACATTACTAACAATAAATATCAGCACTACGATGAAAGTCACAAGGGTAACGGTTGCCACGGTGGTGGCGGCATTGCTGCTTTCAATGGCGGCAGTCTCACAATTGCAGGCGGTTACATCACGGGCAACTACTCTGCCGAGGCTGGCGGCGGCGTTTATGCTGGCGCTTGGAATAGTGCTCTTTCCGGGTTTACGTTTTCTGGTGGAACCATAGCTAGCAACGTGGCGCAAAACTCGGAGGGCGGCGGTATCCGTATCTCTGCGCCTACTGAGAGCGTGTTTAACGTTCCTCTTGGCACTAAGGCATATATCACCAACAACAAAACCAATACAGACAACGACTGGGGCGGCGGTGGCGTATTCGTCCAGGGCAGCAGCGACAACAACGTTCAGCCGGCAAGCCTCAAGATATATAACGCGCTGATTACCAACAATCATGCCAATGGCTTTGGTGGCGGGTTTGCCGCTTGCCCGACTGGTAAGACTGCCATTACCGATACCAATGGCATCGCGATTTTCGGTAATTCTGACGGTAATTCTGACGGTGGTTATAACCGATCGGGCGGCTCCAACGGCAAGAGCGAGGACTGGGATTACGATGAGGAGAATGATCGGGGCGGCGAAATAACTGATAAGTTTAAAGAAGCCGGTCACCAGGATCTTTTTCTTATTCGCGATGGTAAAAACGTTGAATTGCTGCCGTATATCGCTGCCGTAACGGGTCAGATGCTTGGTGGCGGAGCTGCCAATTGGTCGGGCACGATCGACAACAATACACGAACGTCTATCGGCAAGTACGAGGGCGCCCAAGCTAAGTACATGATTGGCCTTAAATCTAGGCCGATTCAGGAAGATATGGATGCTGCTACCGCGGCTGCGTCCCTCTTCATCACGGACAACAGATCCAACATTCACGGTGGCGGCATCATGACCAACGGCGACGTAATCGCTGGCTCCACCACGGAGGTGAACGTGTACCCCAAGATGAAGCTCAGCGGCACTAAGGCGCTAACGGGTCGTGCGCTTAAAGACGGAGAGTTCAAGTTCCAGCTGCTCAAACAGGGTACAAACAAGCAGGATCCCTCGTTTGCCGATCACAAGCTGCAACTCAATGGCTGCGCAAAAGTTGGCGATGGGGTCACGAATGATAGTGACGGCAACTTTGCCTTTAATCTGGGCGAGGTCTACTCCGATGGCCCGGTTGTCTACTACCTAGTTGAGGATCCCGGTGACAAGCCCGTTTCTGGTGTGACTTACGACAAGGCTATCTACAAGATTGAGTTTGAAACAAAGGTGGACCAGAAACAGAAGGTGCTGCACATTACTTACACCTACTACTCGGTTGATAAAGTAAAGGTCACTAATCTCACCAACGGGGACTCGATGGAGGTCAACCCGTACGATGGCAGAAATGTGTCCGTTAATTTCACGAACGGTGAGATCTTTACTAATGATAAGACCTTTACTAATGCATACACAGCCAAGGGCTCTTGGACACCTCAGGTGACCAAGAAGGTCGATGGCGGCGAGATGAAGGCGTTCTCATTCGAACTCGCGAACGAGGACGACCCGAACTTCCAAAAACCAGAAACGGCAACAATTGATCTCGCGAAACCCACTGACGAAAACGGTAATGTGAGAACGGTCGATTTCAAGCCGAAGACATATGAGCTCACGGACCTTAAAAATGGTTCCAAGACCTTCACGTACTATGTGCGCGAGAAGGACGAACACTTGACCTATCCGCATTACAAGTTTGATCAGTCGGTCTATAGGTTCAAGGTTGTGGCAAAGGATAACACCAAAGGAAGGATCGACTGTGCGGTGACCTACAGGAAGGGAACCGTTGACTCCGATGGCAAGTGGAACGCAGACCCCCATGCCAAAGAACAGGACCTCACCGACAAGTCCACCCCCACCTTCATCTACACCTACTCCACCACTCTGCCCCTTTCTGGTATGTCGGGCGTCACTCTGACGTACCTTGCCGGCGCGGCGGTGCTTTGCGCTGCTGCGGCCTGGATGCACATTCGTCGCAAGGCGAATGCGAAGGGAGGCGAGCGTCGTGAATAAGAAAGTTTGCTCCTTCCCGATCTTGTTTGCGCTGCTTGCCCTCCTGATCGGCACCTGCGCGGTTGTGTTCCCCGCTTCCGCGCAGGCCGCGCCGACTTCGACCGGTTCCATCACGGTGAGCGGCACCGTGGCGAGCAGCTACGATGCCTACCAGATCTTTAGCGCCAACGTCGTCGACGGCGACAGCGACGCCAAGACCTTCACCGACCTTGTCTGGGCAAGCGACGCCGTGCGCGACGCCGCGCTGCCTGTGCTGCACAGCGCCGGCATGCCCAATTCCCAGACCACCGCGCAGAAAGCTGCCGAGTGGCTCAACACCGATTCCCACCTTACGAGCGCGCTGAGCGCACAGCTCGCTCGTTCCCTCCAGAGCTCTGGCGCCGAGCCCGTGGCCCTTAACGCGGGAACGACGGCCGAGCTGCCCTGCGGCTACTGGCTCATCGTCGCTAAGGACGACGCCATCGCCCAAGGCGAGGCCGGCACCGCGCCGATCATAGCCCTGGTCGGCGGCAACGCCGTCACCGTCAAGCCCAAGGCGGCGACCCCCAAGGTCCAAAAGCATGTGCTGGAGGACAGCGCCGCCGCCTGGCGGAAGGCCGCCGACGCCACGGTCGCCGACGACCTGTACTGGCGCCTCTCTGCCACGGTCCCGGCCGGGCTCACCGCCTACGACACCTATACGGTGCGGTTCGTCGACACCATGAGCGCGGGGCTCGACCCCTCCAAGGTGGCCGCGAGCATGCGCGTGTACGTGGCGGCGGGCGCGGACGGCGGCTTTGACGCCGTCTCGACCGGCAAGGACGGGCGCGCCAGCACCGAGCCCACGCAGGGCTGGACCGATATCACGGCCCAGTGCACCAC
>DXZV01000198.1 GCA_019419485.1 Collinsella sp. | reverse complement strand
GTCAAAAGCCTCGAGCAGGAGCTCCATCTGGAGATCTTTACGCGCTCCAGCCGCGGCGTCACGCTCACCAACGACGGTACCGAGCTTTTAGGCTATGCGCGCCAGGTCGTGGAGCAGGCAGATATGCTCGAGGCACGCTACGAGGACGGCGGCACCCCGCAAGCCCGCCTCGCCATTTCCGCCCAGCACTACGCCTTTTCGGTCGAGGCCTTTGTCAACGTAGTCGAACGCTGCCGCGACAGCAAGTTCGAGTTCATCATGCGCGAGACCACCACATCGCAGATCATCGACGACGTGCGCGCGTTTCGCAGCGACATCGGCATCCTCTATCTGGACGACTTTAATACCCGTGTCTTGCAGAAGGCCTTCGCCGATGCCCGCGCAAGCTTCCATCCCCTCTTCGACGCGACGGTCCACGTCTTCGTCAGCGAACGCCATCCGCTCGCACGCCGCCCTCAACTGTCCCTTGCCGACCTCACGCCCTATACGCGCTACAGCTTTGAGCAGGGAACCTCAAACTCCTTCTATTACGCCGAGGAACCCTTTAGCTATATCCCTTGCGACCGCAACATACGAATCTCGGACCGCGGAACACTTACCAACTTACTTATCACGTCGAACGGTTACACCCTGTCGACCGGCGTCCTCTCCAATGAAATGCAATGGGGCATGGCATCGATCCCGCTAGCAGACGCCCCAACGATGCACGTTGGCTACATCATGCACGACGAGCGCAAGCCCTCTCTCCTCTTGCAGCAATACCTCGACGAGCTCAACCGCATCATCCATGCCAACTAACAGTCGGAAGACGGGGTAGAAATCGTAGATTGCTGGCCCCCGGCGGGCATGGCGCTACAATGGTCACTCACACGAAACGTACCCAACGAAAGGAAGCCCGTGAAGGTCATCATCTATACCGACGGCTCGGCCCGATCAAATCCGGGACGCGGCGGCTACGGCGCCGTGCTCAAATACACCAACCCCGCCGGCAAGACCTTTACCTCCGAGCTTTCGCACGGTTACGCCAAGACCACCAACAACCGCATGGAACTCATGGCCGTTATCGTGGCGCTCGAGGCGCTCAACCGCCCTTGCGAGGTCGAAGTCCATTCCGATTCGCAGTATGTCGTCAACGCCTTTAACAAGCACTGGATCGACGGCTGGAAAAAGCGCGGATGGAAAACCGCCAACAAGCAACCCGTCAAGAACCGCGACCTGTGGGAGCGCCTACTCACCGCCAAAAGCAAGCACAAGGTTGATTTCATCTGGGTTAAGGGTCACGCCGGTCACGAGCTCAACGAGCGCTGCGATGAGCTCGCCACCACGGCGGCCGACGGCAGCAACCTCGATATCGACGCCGGCTTTAACGAGAGCGACCTGTAATAGCGTTTTCGCGCAGCTTTATATCCCCACGCGCTACACTCATCCTGTAGACCAAACAACGCAAGGGGGACGTATGCTGCGCATCGCGACCATCGGCACATCCATGATCACCGACGACTTTATCCAAGTCGTCAACGCCAACGACCAAGCCGCGTTTGTGGGCACGCTTTCACGCGATGCCAATCGCGGTGCCGCCTTTACCGCCGAGCGCGGTGGCGAGCGAAACTTTACTTCACTCGATGAGCTCGCGGCAGCTGCCGATGTCGACGCCGTCTATATCGGCAGCCCTAACGCACTTCACTACGAGCAGGCCCTTGTCTGCATCGCCGGTGGCAAGCACGTCATCGTCGAGAAGCCCTTCTGCGCCACCGAAGCGCAGGCGCTGGAAGTCTTCCGCGCTGCCGAGGCAGCAGGTGTCGTGGCCCTCGAGGCCATGCGTCCCCTCCACGACCCCGCCTTCCACGCCATCGAGGACGCCCTGGGCGAGATCGCCCCCATCCGCCGCGCCTCATTGCGCTTTGGCAAATATTCCTCGCGCTACAACGAGATTCTCGCGGGACGCGCCACCAATATCTTCGACTGCAATATGGCATCGGGTTCCCTCATGGACATTGGCGTCTACACCGTCGAGCCCATGGTCGAGATTTTCGGCATGCCCTCCGGCCTTACGAGCATGGCTACTCTGCTCGACCCCGCCACGCGACAGCTCACGCACGGCCCCATCGACGGCTGCGGTTCCATCCTCGCCAGCTACGGCGGTGGCCGTATCTCCGTCGAGCTCGCGCACTCCAAAATAACGAATGACCTGCTACCCTCGCAGATCGAAGGCGAGCGTGGCACTATCCAGATCGACCATCTGTCCACGCCCCGCAATGTCCGCATCGACTATCGCGGCGATGTCGTACGCGGCTCGGCGACCGAGGCACCGCGCGAACAGGGTGACAACGGCCGCGTGCTCGACCTGCCCGAATCGAGCAACACTATGGAATACGAACTCACAGACTTTATCACCGCCATCGGCGGCATCGATAACGTTAAGGAAGAGATTTGGGAGACCCCGGCGGGACGTCACGAACTTGGCCACTACCGCGATGTCACGCTCGTCTCATTGCGCATCATGGATGCCGTGCGCCAGCAGGCCGGCATTACCTTCCCGTCCGACGCAGGCAAGCAGGCCTAGCGATGGGCTTCTTCGATGCGTTCTTCTCCAGCGTCACCGGCGGCAGTCGAGAGCCTCAAAAACCATCAAACATCGAGCTCGAGTTGCGCCGCAGGCTTACTGTGCTCGCAAGCGACGAGGCCACTCAAGACACTCCCCTGCGCTGGGCGGGGCAAGTCCAGGGCGTTGGTTTTCGCTTTACCAACACCAACCTCGCGCAGGCACGCGCACTCACCGGCTGGGTGCGCAACATGGAAGACGGCTCGGTCGAGATGGAGATACAGGGAGCTCCGGCAAACATCCTATCTCATCTCGAGGCGCTTCATGCCTCCTACGAGCGCATGGGAACGCGTTTTCGCCTCGTAGAAGCCCAGGCCCAAGCCCCACTTGCCAATGAAGACAGTTT
>DXZV01000197.1 GCA_019419485.1 Collinsella sp. | reverse complement strand
GACACCATGACGCGTGCCCTGCGCGAGCTTTCGTTCAACCGTTCGATCGTTAAGATCGAACGCGACGTTGCCTTGTCCGCTGTCGCCGAGGCACATGCGCGTGAGGTCGTTACAGCGGCTATCGAGGCTGCCGGTGGCGCTGCCACTACGAGCGTACTGCGCGAGGCCCTGGGCGTGTCGCGCAAACGAGCCATTAGCATCCTGGAGCACCTGGATGCGGTGCGCTTTACGACGCTCGACAAGGATGCCGGCGGCCTAAGATCGCTGCGCTAGGGGTCGTCGTATTGCTAGTTTGGTAAAATACCGCCATGTTTGGGAGCGGATGGGCTCCGGTGGGCCCCGCGGTCCTCAAAACCGTTGCGAGGCGTGCAAAACGTCTTGGATGTGTTCGATTCACATACGTTCCCGCCAACGCATCTTGCCAAAACCACCACAAAGGTGCCTGTCCCCTTTGTGGTGGTATGGACCATATGGACGAAACAGGTTTGAAACACGGGTTTTGCACGTCAGGCACTCAAAAACGCCTCTACCTGCATCGTAATCAAAACGAAACATCTGCTCGTCTGCTTATACGAAACTTTCCCGCAACAGTGCGATATTATCCATACTCGATAAAGCTCGCGGCGCATGGGGCGCCTCGAACGACACTTTTCTTTTCCATCAATTGGAGGAAGCATGAGCTACACGCAGAAAGTTCTCGACGAGCTCAAGGCCCGCTATCCCGAGCAGCCTGAGTTCATCCAGGCCGCGACCGAGATCCTCGGCACCATCCAGCCGGCGCTCGACGCCCACCCCGAGTACGAGGAGGCCGCCCTGCTGGAGCGCCTCGTCGAGCCCGAGCGCATCGTCATGTTCCGTGTTCCCTGGGTCGACGACCAGGGCAAGGTTCAGGTCAACCGCGGTTACCGCGTCGAGTTCAACTCTGCCATTGGACCCTACAAGGGCGGCCTGCGCTTTAACCCGACGGTCACCCTGGGCATGCTCAAGTTCCTGGGCCTGGAGCAGATCCTCAAGAACAGCCTGACCACCCTTCCCATGGGCGGCGGCAAGGGCGGCTCCGACTTTGACCCCAAGGGCAAGTCCAACAACGAGATCATGCACTTCTGCCAGTCCTTCATGACCGAGCTCTATCGCCACATCGGCCCCAACACCGACGTTCCCGCCGGCGACCTGGGCGTTGGCGGCCGCGAGGTTGCCTACATGTTCGGTCAGTACAAGCGCCTGACCAACGAGTGGACCGGCGTCCTTACCGGCAAGGGCCTCTCCTTTGGCGGCTCGCTCGCCCGTACCGAGGCCACCGGCTACGGTCTGGTCTACTTTGTGGACGAGTACCTCAAGAGCCGCGGCGACTCCTTCGAGGGCAAGAACGTCGTCGTTCACGGCTCCGGTAACGTCGCCATCTACGCGGTCCAGAAGGTCGCCCAGCTCGGTGGCAAGGTGCTCGCCTGCTCCGACACCCATGGCTGGGTCGAGGATCCCGACGGCATCGACTACTCTGTGCTCGAGCACGTCTACAACAAGAAGCGCTCTGGCCACGACAAGGGCGTCACGCTCGCCATGTACGTTGACGAGAAGCCCAACGCCGTGTGGCACGAGGGCGACGGCCGCGGCGTGTGGCTGCTGCCCTGCGACATCGCGCTGCCCTGCGCTCGCGAGAACACGCTGCTGCTCGAGGACGCCCAGGCGCTCGTCGCCAATGGCTGCAAGGTGGTCGGCGAGGGCGCGAACATGCCCACGACCATCGAGGCCACGACCTTCTTCCAGGAGAACGGCGTCGCCTTTATGCCCGGTAAGGCTGCCAACGCCGGCGGCGTGCTCGTGTCCGGCCTGGAGATGAGCCAGAACGCCGAGCACCTGTCCTGGACCTTCGAGGAGGTCGACGGCAAGCTCGAGCAGCTCATGCGCGGCATGTTCCACAACGTGGACGACACCGCCAAGGAGTATGGCCAGGAGGGCAACTTTGTCATGGGCGCCAACATCGCCGGCTTCCTGAAGGTCGCCGACGCCATGCTCGCCCAGGGCGTCTGCTAAATCTTCGCTCGACATAGCATGCTATAAGGCTCCCAGTCATCTTGGCTGGGAGCCTTTTCTATCCTGGAGGACTCCTCATAACTTGCGGTGAAATACGGACTGTTTAGCGCCCCGGAACGGCTAATCAGTCCGTATATCACCGCAAGTTATGGATGGGTGGGTGGATTTTGTCCTAAAACGGTGTGCGGCCCCTCGTTTGGTACACTTAAAGGTACTGGACAAGTGAAGAGATGGGGGAGAACGTGCTCAAGTTCGGTACCTACGTCCGTGTTGGAAACGCGGCCGAAGCCTATGAGCTCTTACAGAAGAACCGTAACAACAAGATTGTGGGCGGCGGCATCTGGATGCGCCTGGGTTCGCGTCGCGTGGCGACGGCGATTGACCTTTCGGCCTGCGGACTCGATCAGATCGAGGAGACCGAGACCGAGTTTCGCATCGGTGCCATGTCCACCCTGCGCCAGCTCGAGCGCCATGCCGCGCTCAATGCGCTTGTCAACCATGTCTTTGAGTTCGCCGTCCATGACATCGTGGGTGTGCAGCTGCGTAACACCGCTACGGTAGGCGGCAGCATCTACGGCCGCTTTGGCTTCTCGGACGTTCTCTCCGCCTTTCTCGCGCTTGATTCCTATGTTGAGCTGACGGGCGCCGGTCGCGTGCCGCTCGCCGAGTTCGTGGACATGGGCTATGTGCGCGACGTGATCGAGCACGTCGTGGTCGTCAAGCACGACTACCGCGCGAGCTACGAGGCCGTACGCAAGGCCGCGACCGACTTCCCCTCCCTAAACGTTACCGCCGCCTGGTGGGATAACAGCTGGCATGTCACCGTGGGCGCCCGCCCGCTGCGTGCGACCCTGCTGCTGGGCGAGGCATGCGGCCTCGAGAGTGAGCAGCCTTCCGAGGACGAGCTGCGCGCCCTGGCCGCGTCCGTGCGCGCGCTGAGCTATGGCACCAACATGTGGG
>DXZV01000196.1:2554-3006 GCA_019419485.1 Collinsella sp. | reverse complement strand
CGATTCCACTGCTGGCAGAGGCAAAGGCCATCGTCGGCAACCAGGGTCGTGTGACGGTTATCTAGCTACCCTGTGTGGATTGGAGGAAGTGATGACGCAGGGGACGTTTGCGCAGGCGCTTCGTAAAGAGGCGGCGTTGAGCGGCACCTTTATGAAGGGCCGCTCGCTCATGCTCAACGGCGCCGTGCTGTCGATTGAGGACAGCGGCTCGCGCTTCTCCAAAAACGTGACGGTTGAGGGCTCGGTGCGCGGCTCGCGCGGCGACCTGTACAAGACGCACGTGGCGCTCGATATGGACGAGCACGAGGTTATCGACTACGACTGCGACTGCCCCGCCGCATACCGCTATCCCGGTATGTGCAAGCACGCCATCGCCACAGCGCTGGCGTACCTGGACACCAGCGGCATTGAGCCTGTTGAGGGGCTGCGCACGCCGGTTCGCACGTTTACGG
>DXZV01000196.1:1625-2544 GCA_019419485.1 Collinsella sp. | reverse complement strand
CGTTTACGGCGCAGCCGAAACAGCCCGCGCGCGCCGCGTCCGCCGCGCCGGCCGTCAACCCCAACTTTCCCTTCCCGGCGCCCGTCCCCACGAGCCCGAGCCTTGTGGCGGCGCTTTCCGATCTTTCGGACGCGCGCATGGATGAGCTGGCGAGCATGCGCCGCAAACTAGCCGGTGCCGTTGATCCCGACGCCCCCAAAGCGGCGTTGGAGCCCTCGTTGGTGCCGTACTACAATCCGCTGTTCGCTGACCGCTTTAGCTGGGCGCTCGAGTTCCGCATTCGCTGTGGATCGGTCTCCTACGTGGTCAAGGACATCGACGGCATGGCCGATGCCTACGTGCGCGGCGGCACGTTCTCCTATGGCAAGAAGCTCACGTTTGTCCATTCACCTGAGGCCTTTGACGAAACATCGGCAAAGCTGCTCAACCTTGTTGTGACGACAGTTGCCTATCTCGATGACATCACAAGCTCGCGTTCGGCGTCGTACGACTTTGCCCGCAGTGGTTTTGTTGCCGAGCGTCAGTTGCCGCTGTCCGAGCATAGCATCGTATATGTGCTGGACCTGCTGCGCGGCCAGACCATCTCCTTTGAGCCCGCCTGGTCGCGGGGGATGACGACGCATCGCACCTACGACGTGGCGGTTGAGCTGTCTCCGCAAGGGGAGGACGAGGCATCCGCTAAGCGCCCACCGCTGCTTGCCGCCAAAATCGCGCCGGCGGCTGGTGGTAGCTATGACCTGCGCCTGCCCGCCGATATGTACTGCTTTGCGTCGGGCGATGCCGCCTACTTGGTTGACACGCGCCGCGCGCGCCGTACCGACGCTGCATTTGCTCAGCATGCCGCACCTTTTTTGTCGCGCTTGCTGCCGTGCCGCACGCCCGCCCATATTGCCGCCGAGCAGGTGGGTGAGTTCTGCCG
>DXZV01000196.1:0-1615 GCA_019419485.1 Collinsella sp. | reverse complement strand
CCGCCGCGCTCGATACCGTGGCACCCGAGCCGAGCTTTGCTATGGCGATCGGCGTCGACGATGGGCTCGTGACCTGCAAAATTACGGTTACCTACGGCGATTGGTCGGCGGATCTCTTTAGCCTGGGCGCTCCGGGCAGCCCCTTCGAAGAGCAGCGCCCCGGTGTGCCGCCCCGCGACGAGGTGGCGGAGTTTCGCGTTATGGATACGGCGGCCCTGTACTTCGATTTCTACGAGCGCGGTCTGGCGTTTGAGGAGCGCGATGACGCCCGCTTGTTCTGCCTGCTGACCGAGGGCCTGTCTGCCCTGTCCGAACTGGGTGAGATCATGCTCAGCGACCGTCTGCGCCAGATCTCGGTCCGCCCCGCGCCCAAGCTCTCGGTTCGTGCGACCGTTAAGAGCAATCTGCTCGATGTCGAGCTGGGCGCGAGCGGGCTTTCGGCCGCGGACCTTGCCGTCTATCTCGATTCGTACAAGCGCCATCAAACGTTTGCGCGCCTTACGTCCGGCGACATCATTCGCCTGGACGAGGGGGCGCGCGCCGCGTTTGGCCTTGCCGAGGACCTGGGTGTCGATGCCGTCGACCTGCTCGACGGCGTGTCGCTTCCCGCGTCGAGCACCCTGTTCGTCGACAGCATGCTCGCACGCACGCCGGCGCTCGAGGCCGATCGCGACGCTGCGTTCCGCCGTACCGTCGAGCGCCTGGACACGCTCGGCAAGATGGACTTTACGGTGCCGGCATCGCTCAAGGCAACGATGCGCGGCTACCAGGTCGACGGATACCAGTGGCTCGGCTCGCTCGAACACCTGGGCCTTGGCGGCATCTTGGCCGACGACATGGGCCTGGGCAAAACGCTCCAGATGATTGCGCATATTCTGGCGCGCGTGGAGGCGGGGGACACCAAGCCCACGCTCGTGGTATGCCCGGCCTCACTCGTGTACAACTGGACTGCCGAGCTGGAGCGCTTTGCCCCGTCGCTCGATGTGTGCGCCATTGTGGGCGCCAAGGCTCAACGCCGCGTGCAGATCGCCGGCGTGGCCGAGCATAGCGTGGTCGTGACGTCGTATGACCTTATGCGGCGCGATATCGACGAGTACGTCGAGCGGGATTTTGCCCGCGTGGTGCTCGATGAGGCACAGTACATTAAAAATCCGCTCACGCAGGTGGCGCGCGCCGCCAAGCGCCTGCCTGCCGGCGTGCGCTTTGCCCTGACGGGCACGCCCATCGAAAACCGCCTGTCCGAGCTCTGGAGCATCTTCGACTTTTTGATGCCGGGCCTTTTGGGGACGCGCGAGTCGTTTGCCAAGCGCTTTGAGAGCCCCGTCGAGCATGCCGAGGGCGATAGCGCCGCTCGCCTGCAGGCGCTCGTGTCGCCGTTTGTGCTGCGCCGTGTTAAGGAAGACGTGGTGGCCGACCTGCCCGAGAAGATCGAAGACACCGTCATGGCGCAGCTTACCGGCGAGCAGCGCAAGCTCTACCTGGCCAACCAGGACCGCATCGCCCAGCAGGTGCAGCACCGCGAGGCTGGGGAGTTTAAGAAGGACAAACTCAAGGTGCTCGCCGAGCTCACCAAGCTGCGCCAGATCTGCTGCGACCCGCGTCTACACTACGAGGA
>DXZV01000195.1 GCA_019419485.1 Collinsella sp. | reverse complement strand
GACCTCGGGGAGATCCAAGCCCTCGCGAAGCAGGTTGATGCCAACGAGAACATCGATCTTGCCCTCGCGCAGCGTTCGCAGGATCTCGACACGGTCCATTGTCGCCGTATCAGAGTGCATGTAATTGACCTTAATGCCCGCGTCGAGCAGATGGTCGGTCAGGTCCTCGGCCATGCGCTTGGTCAACGTGGTCACCAGCACGCGCTCCTTGCGGGCAACGCGCTCGCGAATCTCGTCCTCAAGATCGTCAATCTGGCCGCGAACTGGACGCACGTCAATCTTGGGGTCGAGCAGGCCAGTCGGACGAATAATCTGCTCCACATCGTTTTGGCTCACCCGCAGCTCGTAGTCGCCCGGCGTGGCCGAAACATAGATAAACTGGGGTATCCTTGCCTCAAACTCATCGAAACGAAGCGGGCGGTTATCGAGCGCCGAGGGCAGGCGAAAACCGTGTTCCACCAGCGTCACCTTACGCGAGCGGTCACCTTCGTGCATGCCGCGAATCTGCGGCACCGTCACATGGCTCTCATCGATGATGCAGAGCATATCCTTGGGAAAGTAATCGATTAGGGTAAACGGCGGCTCACCCGGCTTGCGACCGTCCAGATGACGCGAGTAGTTCTCGATGCCGTTGCAAAAGCCCATCGTCTCGAGCATCTCAAGATCATAATCGGTGCGCTGCTGCAGACGCTGCGCCTCGAGCAACTTGTCGGTCGCCTTGAGCTCCGCCACGCGCTTCTCGCACTCTTCGCTGATCGATTTCAGAGCCGCCTTGACCTTCGGCTTCTCGGTCACGTAGTGCGATGCCGGCCATACGGGGATGGCCTCGTACTCACGAAGCATCTCACCGGTGACCTCATCGATCTCGGCAATCAGCTCGACCTCGTCGCCAAAGAACTCAAACCGCAACGGATGCTCGGCATAAGGCGGATACACGTCGACAACATCGCCGCGCACGCGGAACGTGCCGCGTGCCAGGTCATAGTCATTGCGATCATATTGAATGTCGATAAGTGCATGGATAAAGTCATCGCGCTCGAGCGGCACCTTCTTGTCGACGTTTGGAGCCAGACCTGCATAGTCCTCAGGAGAGCCAATGCCATAGATACACGAGACCGATGCGACAACGATCACATCGCGTCGAGAGAGCAGCGATGCGGTCGCCTGATGTCGCAGCATCTCAACCTCTTCGTTAATCGAGGAGTCTTTCTCGATATATGTATCGCTTTGCGGCACATACGCCTCGGGCTGATAGTAGTCGTAGTACGAGACGAAGTAGACCACAGCGTTGTTGGGAAAGAACTCTTTGAGCTCGCTCGCAAGCTGAGCGGCGAGCGTTTTATTCGGAGCCATGACCAGCGTCGGCTTTCCCAGGGCCTCAATAGTCTTTGCCATCGTGAAGGTCTTGCCCGAACCAGTCACGCCCAGCAAAACCTGATAGCGGTCTCCGTCCCTCACACCCTGCACAAGCGACTCAATGGCTTTAGGCTGAGAGCCTGCAGGGTCATAGGGAGACACGACCTTAAACGGCACGTCAGAGCCTTCAACGCCAAAGCGCTTAAGTTCACCACCAACGCGTTCTACTTCAAATTCCGCCATGGATACTCCTAACTCATATATCTGCAGTATACGCAGGCGGCAGGCATAGTCCTATACGAACCGATCGGGATAGAGGGTTTTGTAGCGAACCCAGGCATTATTGACACGAATCAGATACGCCTGCGTCTCGGGAAAGGTGATTGCATTATGAAGCGACGTACTCTGCTGCGCCCATCCGTCGACATTGCCCATGCCGGCGTTATAGGCGGCAATGGCACTGTCAGTCGACCCGTTAAAATACGCTAGAAGATACGAAAGATACGCACAGCCAAACTCGATATTCGTAGCCGGATCGTTAAGGTTGTCGGCCGAATACTCGCCACCGTCGACAAGGCCCTTGGCGATCATATCCTGGGCAGTCTCGGGCATCAGCTGCATCAATCCCTGAGCACCCTGATTCGACTCGGCCTCGGGATCCCAATTCGATTCAGACTTAATGACAGCGCACACCAGATACGGATCCAGATTATGCGAAATACTGGATTGCTTTACATACGCCTCGTAGTCAATCGGATACAGCGGCTTAAAGAAAGCGGCAGGAGCATATGAGTAAACGAATGAGATAAGGCCGAAGGCAAAAACGGCAGCCAGCGGTATAAGGCGATACCACGTAAGGAAACGTGTCTTAGGCATCGGCCTCCTCCTTATCCGCTACATCCCCGAACCCATGGCGCGAAAGCCATGCGTCCAGTTGTTCAAAGAGCGAGTTATCGTCTGCCGCATTGTCAATCACAGTTGTAGCGAGATTGCACAGCGCAGACTCTTCGGGCTGGCAAGCAGAACGGGCATCAAAATCAGATGGCTCCATGCCACGTTGAATAGCGCGCTCGCGACGAACTGACAAAGGGGCGCTGATGACCAAAATTTCATCAGCCAAGCCAAATGCATCCTCAAAACCAGTCGGAGCAGAAACCTCGACCACCGCAAAAGGATAACGGGGAGATGAAACCGTACAACAAACCGGATCGAGAATCCTAAGCGAAAGCTGTTCAATCAGAATGGGATGCACGATGTCATTGAGCCGTGCGACCGAATCAGGAGAAGCGAAAGCTCGAGAAGCGAGGATGCCGCGGCGAATGCCGCCTTCCTCATCCAAAATGTCCCAACCGAATTCATCCGCGAGTGTATTGACGATATCAGAGCCCGGCACATACAGCGATTTTGCAAGCTCATCCAGATCGATAAGCATAGCGCCACGAGATTCGAAATAGCGGCAGGCAGTTGACTTACCCGAAGCAATATTGCCCAAGACAAATACGGTAAACATCAAGCCCTCCCTAACGCCAATGCGAGTAATTATCGCTCAAATATACTAGATGGACTCAAAATACAGCCAAACAGTAAGAGCACATACGGGGGAGCTAGGTCCCAAAGTACAACGTATATACAACGCAAAAAAGGGGGAGGCCGCGAGGCCTCCCCCTTCTGCAGTTTCGATGACGG
>DXZV01000194.1 GCA_019419485.1 Collinsella sp. | reverse complement strand
GTTTTTGTGCGTGTTTGCTGTGCGCATGTAGCTTCCTTTCCAGTAACTAAGGGTAACGGCTAGCCTACCGTCACCAGGCTAAAGAGCTCCACATCGTCATCAGACGGCGTGAGCTTCTCGCGCGGGTTGAGAAACGCAAGCTCAAGTATACAACCGTAACCGATAAGCTTTGCGCCCATATCTCGCACCAGTTTACCTGTTGCCTCGACGGTTCCGCCCGTCGCGACCAAGTCGTCCAGAATCAACACGGTATCTTTAGAGCTGATAGCGTCGGCATGGATCTCAATTGAATCGGTGCTGTACTCGAGCTCGTAGCTCTGGCTTACGGTCTCGCGCGGCAGCTTGCCCGGTTTACGTGCGGGAACAAAGCCGGCGCCAAGGGCTACAGCCACCGGTACGCCAACCATAAAGCCGCGAGCCTCGGGACCCACGACCTTGGTGATCCCCATGCCGGCAAAGTGCTCGGCGAGGGCATCGGTCATGGCTTTGAGCGCCTCGGGATTGCCAAAGAGCGGCGTGATGTCTTTAAAGACGACTCCGGGCTCGGGATAGTCGGGGATGTCGACGATTTGAGATTCGAAGTCGTACATTGCATGACCTTTCAATGAGTTGCCGAAATATCAGCAGCGGTTATTTGCCCGCGGTGACGGTGCCGGAGTGCGAAGGGGCGACGACCTTGAGCGGCTTTACGAGAGAATCCTCGTGCGAAGCAGGCGCGGCAGTTTCTTCGTTTTTGGCCTTGGTGGACTCGGAGCGAGCGATTTCCTCATCGAGTGCATCGATGTCGGCGTCCTCGACCACGGCGTTGAGCGACTCAAAAACGCGGTTTTTGAGCAGCGCGGTGTGCACGCCCTCCGTCAGGTCGTGAAGCTTCTTAAACGCACGCTCGAGCTTGGCGTCGCGCTCGTCATCGGAGGTATCCATGCCGAGCATGCTCACGAGCACCTGCTCAAACATCGAGGACTCGCGGTTGGCGGAAGACACGTACTGACGCAGGTTGCGCGGCTCGATATGGAAGCGTGACAGCTCGGAGCAGTAACGGATGATCGGAAAATCGCGACCATCGACGAGCTCACGATTCTGCGGACTCTTGATGATGCGAATAAGGTCGTTCTCGGCGAGCGAGCGGATAAACGAAATCTCGACGCCCAACATATCGGGAATGGTCTCGATGGGATGCAGCTTTTGTTTAGTCTCCTTGGGCTCCGTCTTGAGCGGAACATCGGACAGTAAGCCCACCTCGTAGGCGAGCGTTGACAGGTCCGTAGCGTTTTCCAAGCGCTGCTTAATCACGTTGAGCGGCATGTAGCGGGTCTTCTGCAGGTGCAGAATGACCTCCAGGCGATCAACGTCCTCCTTGGAGTACTGACGGTATCCCTTAGGCGTACGATGAGGGGTAATGAGCCCCTCATCCTCTAGAAATCTAATTTTTGAGTTCGAAAGATCGGGGTATGCGCCTCGAAGAAGGTTGACGACTTGGCCGATACTCAAATAGTTGCGTTCGGCCATGCCCTACTCACCGGTTTCGATGCGCTCCGGCGTGCTCTCGTGGTAGATGAGCGTAAACGTACCGATCTGGACGGATGAACCATCGTGCAGCGGGGCTGCATTGACGATGGCACCGTCGACCCAGGTGCCATTGAGCGAGCCCAAGTCCTCGATGCGAGCCTGGAGCCCCTCACGAATAATGCGCGCGTGGCTGCGCGAAACGGTCATGTCATTGAGGAAGATGCCGTTCGCAGGATCGCGGCCGATGGTGGTCACGTCGTCCTCGAGCTCAAAGGCGGCACCAGTCTGCGGACCCTTGACGATGGACAGAACGGGGGCGGTGATGCGCACGTTGGCCATGAGGTCGGGAACGGTGACGTCGCTTGAAGGCACGCGGAATACGCAGGTAGCGTCAGCAGTCTTATCATTCTGAGGCATATTGTTAACCATGTTGTCCATGACAACCCCTAACTTATCGCGGACGTGCCGCAAATAATGAACCGTACGTAATCATACCCCAACGAATCAGTCTTCGATTTCAGGGTTCAGAAAGTCGATGTCCTCGTCCTCGGGATGCGCGAGAGCCTGTTTAATGGCCACTCCGCCCTTAATGGAATAGATGACAGCCGTGAGCATGGAGAAGATCACGCCGCCGTACACAAAGAAGATGCCGAGGGGCACCGAGCTTCCGTTGAGGCCCGGGAAGGCCGTAAGGGTTGAAGGTAAAAGATGCAGGCCGTCAATAACGGGGAACCCGAGCAGCATGAGCGAGAAGCCGGTCATGAGCAGTGCAGTGGCAATCTTTCCGGGAAAGACGACATCGATGGGGCGACGGTGATAATGACGAACGATAAGCGTGCCGATGCCCAGATAGATGTCGCGGCCAATAATGAGCACGCAGACCCAGATGGGCAGCTCTCCGCGGACCACCAGCCCAAGTACGCCGGTGAACAGCAGCGCACGGTCGCAGATGGGATCCATGACCTTGCCGAGCCACGAGACCGTCTTGGTCATGCGGGCGATCTGACCGTCCATCCAGTCGGTAGAGGCGGCAACGGCGTAGATAACGATGGCGATGACGCGGTTGTTATCCGTCACAAACAGGTACAGAAATACCAGGGTGAGGATCAGGCGCGTAAAGGTGATGAAATTGGAGATCGTAAAGATCTTATTCGACGGGTAATCGGAAGTGCCGATAAGCTCCTTTTTGATCTTCTTTTTGATGCCCACAGGACTCCCCCGCTGGTTAACGACAAAACTTTCGATACTATACCCGTTCCGGCGATGTCTATCCAGCGTAAGCATAGAGAGTCCAGACATATGGAGGATGCTACTGGGTTGTGCGGGATTCTGCATTTGTGTACATCAGCCTCCAAACATGTCGAAAAATGTCGTTTTTGGAGGGTGACGTACACGTTTTGATTCGGTGATTACATCGATCGGGAAAGTTGTTGCTTTAAGCAAATTAATCATGATGTGCGGGTCGAGAAGGGTTGGCGCCAAAAGAACCCAACGGCCGTTACGGCTTCGTTAGAAACGCGCCCCACCATGGATGGTGAACCC
>DXZV01000193.1:725-3052 GCA_019419485.1 Collinsella sp. | reverse complement strand
CCTGTTGCAGGCGCTTTTTGCCGGTGGGATTGATGCGCTCGCCGATGACGGCGATTTTGTGGCCGTCACAGGGAAGGTCCACGACCGTCTGGGCGCTCGTGACCGACATGCTGGGCTTGCGGCGGCGCGGGCTGGGCGTGTGGTTGTCGATAAGCGTGCGCAAGGCCGCCATATGCGCCGGCGTGGTTCCGCAGCAGCCGCCCACGACGCTCACGCCGTCCTCGATCATGCCGGCGACGGCCTCGGCGTATTCGGGGGCCTGGATATCAAAGACGGTATTGCCGTCGTCGTCCACGCGGGGCAGTCCCGCGTTAGCCTGCACCATAACGGGCTTGTCGGTAACGGTGAGCATACGTGCGGCGAGCCCTCGGAGCTCGGCCGGGCCCTGGCTGCAGTTGATACCCAAAACGTCGGCGCCGATGGCGTCGAGCGTGATGGCGGCGACCTCGGGGCTCGTTCCCAAGAAGGTGCGACCGTCTTCCTCAAAGGTCATGGTGGCAAAGACGGGCAGGTCGGAGTTCTCGCGGCAGGCGAGGACGGCCGCCTTGATCTCGGCAAGGTCGGTCATGGTCTCGATAATAAAGAGGTCCACGCCCGCGTCGACGCCGGCGCGCACCTCCTCGGCAAAGAGGTCATAGGCCTCGTCGAAGCTCAGGGTGCCCAAGGGGCGAAGCAGCGCGCCGATGGGGCCGATATCGCCGGCGACGTAGCGGGCGCCGGCCTCGCGGGCGCAGGCGACAGCGGCGGCAAAGACATCTGCCTCGGTGGCGGCGCCGTCGAGCTTGTGGGCGTTGGCGCCAAAGGTGTTGGCGGTGATCACGTCGCAGCCGGCCTCGACATACTGACGCTGGATATCGGTGATAACCTCGGGCTCCTCAAAGTTGAGCAGCTCGGGCAGGGCGCCGGCCTTCATGCCGGCAGCCTGCAGCATGGTGCCCATGCCGCCGTCAAACAGCAGGTGCCCCGTGCCCTCGATGGCGGCGCGCAGGCGATCGTCCTTAATGCGCAGGTCGTCGATCGCGCGTGGCTTGTACACAGCGCCGTTGCAGCGTGCGGCATTGACGGGCGCCGCCAGCGCGGCACCATCCGAATTATGAGTAATAAGCGGGGTGAACATCGGGGGCTCCTAGTGGCTGGAATAGCAGGTGGTGTGGGCGGCGCGGAAGCGGCAGTGCTCGCGCATGCGGCAGATATTGCAGGTGGGGCGGCTCTGGGCGTCGTGGACCTCGCCGTCGAACAGGCCAATCACTGCGGTCACGCTCTTGGTGGGCATGAGCAGGCAGGTGGGCGTGACGGTAAGGCCGGTGAGGCGCGTGGCGTTGAGCGCGGCCACGATTGAGCGCTGGGCCGAGAGCGGGCAGTCGCCGTAGCCGGGGCTAAAGCGCCAGTTGCCGGCGAGCCCGTGTGCGGCGGCCGCAGCCTTGGCCTGCTGGTCCATCTGCTCAACGGCGGCTTCTACATAGGCAGAGCACGCGGCGTCGAGCACGGCTCCCTCCAGGGGCTGCTGGGCTCCCGTGGTGCGCAGACGACGCTCGGCGTCCATGCCGAGGGTGCATGCCATGAGTGCGGCAAAGCGGGCGTCTTTGAGGTGGCGATAGATATCGCGACCGCGCAGCTCAACGTTGGTGCCGACCAAGCGAATGCAAGGATCGCCCTGTTCATCGACTCCCGTGGCATCGACGGCAAATACGCGGCGCACGCCACGGGGTTCAATATCCAGCTCCAGACGCTCAATGACAAGCTCAATACGCTGCGACAGCTCGGGCTCAATCTGCTGACCGCCGTAGCCCAGATACCGCAGCATCTCGGCACGGTCGACACGAGGGTGGTGAGCAGCGTCGATACGATAAAGCGCCGGCGACGCAAGGTCGGCCGGCACTTCAACAACGGTTGTATCGACGTGCGGTTTTTCCATTACCCCAGGCGCTCCATAATGGTCGCGGCGATTGCAGGACGGTTCATAGTGTACAGGTGCAGACCGTCGGCACCGTGCTCTTTGAGGTCGCAAAGCTGACGGGCGGCATAATCTACACCGGCTGCCTGCAGGCTCTCGGGGTCGTTCTCGTACTTGGCGAGAATCTTGATGACGGGGGAGGGCAGCGACGCACCGCACATAAAGACCATGCGGCTAATCTGCGACTTGCCCATAAACGGCATGATGCCCGCGGTAATGGGCACGGTGATACCGGCCTTGTCGGCAAGCTCGCGAAAACGGTAGAAGCACTCGTTGTCAAAAAAGAGCTGCGTCACAAAGAAGCTCGCGCCGGCGTCCTGTTTTTGCTTGAGGTATTCGACCGAGGCGTTGAGATCCTCACAGGCAATGTGGC
>DXZV01000193.1:0-715 GCA_019419485.1 Collinsella sp. | reverse complement strand
CCCTCGGGGTAGGCTGCGGCGCCCACGCAAAAGCCGGCGTCGACGAGCTCGGGGATGAGGTCGCGGGCGTAGGCGTAGTCCGAGGCGGGCTTGTCGTCCTCGGTCGCGCCAGCGGGAAGATCACCGCGCAGGGCCAGGATGTTTTCAACGCCGGCGGTGCGATACTCGTCGATCTTGGCGGCGATATCGGCGTGGGTGCGGCCCACGCAGGTGAGGTGCGCCACCGAGGGCGTATCGAATTCGCTCGTAATCATATGCGCGATGGGGGCGGTGGTGGCACCGTTGCCCGAGCCGCCGGCCGAGCAGGTGACCGAGACAAAGCTCGGCGAAAGCTTGCACAGATTGCCTGCCACCTCGCGAGCCGTGTCGAGGGTAAGCTCGCCCTTGGGCGGGAACATCTCAAACGAAACGGGTGCGGTGCCCTGGGATGCTGCCTGCTTAAAAACCTCGTCGACGCGCATATCGTGCTCCTTTAGATGCCTAGGTGCGATGTTTTGTTGCAAGGATTCTACAGCACCACTGCGCTAAGATGGAGTTTCTCTCGCGATTTGGCGATACTAATCGAAAATGCTTCGCTATCGACATTTCCTATAACAGGGCGGTCAATGTAGGATGGAGCTATATTGAATGGTATCTGATGCGAAATACCAGTTAATAAAGGGCTCTTCGGGGGTTTGTGTGGGTTAGCCGCCCGGTAAAAGCGCCCGCCTAGCAG
>DXZV01000192.1 GCA_019419485.1 Collinsella sp. | reverse complement strand
GGTGGATATGCACGTTCACCTTCGCGAGCCCGGCTACGAGGTCAAAGAGGACATCGAGAGCGGCACCCGCGCAGCTGCCAAGGGCGGCTTTACCGGCGTGTGCGCCATGCCCAACACCGATCCCGTTACCGATAACGGCACTGTCGTTGAGTTCGTCAAGTCCCGCGCTGCCGAGGTCGGCCACTGCCGCGTCTATCCGTCGGGCGCCATGACCCGCGGTCTTAAGGGCGAGGCTATGTCCGAGATGGGCGATATGGTCGCCCACGGCGCCGTTGCCTTCACCGACGACGGTCGCGGCGTGCAGGGTGCGGGCATGCTCCGTCGCTGCATGGACTACGGCAAGATGTTCGGCAAGGTCTTTATGAGCCACTGCCAGGACGAGGACCTGGTCGGCCACGGCCAGATCAACGAGGGCAAGGTCTCGACCCGTCTGGCTCTCGAGGGCTGGCCTGCTGCCGGCGAGGAGCTCCAGATTGCTCGCGACATCGAGATCGCCAAGCTGACCGGTGCCAAGCTGCACATCCAGCACATCTCCACTGCCCACGGCCTGGAGATCGTGCGTGCCGGTAAGGCCGCTGGCGTTCAGGTTACCTGCGAGGCCACCCCGCACCACATGTTCCTGACCGAGAACGACCTGGACGAGACCTACAACACCTCGCTCAAGGTCAACCCGCCGCTGCGTACCGAGGAGGATGCCGAGGCTATCCGTCAGGGCGTCATCGACGGTACCGTCGACGTTATCGTCACCGACCACGCTCCCCACACCCCGTGGGAGAAGGCCCGCGAGTTCGAGCTTGCGCCCTTTGGCATGATCGGCCTCGAGACCTCGCTGTCGCTTGTACTTACCGAGCTGGTCAACACGGGCAAGATGAGCATGGGCCGCATGGTCGAGCTCATGGCCATCAAGCCGCGTGAGATCCTGGGCCTCGACCAGGTTCAGGTCAAGGCGGGCTCCGTTGCCGATCTGACCGTGTTCGACGCGTCCGCCACCTGGACGGTCGGCGAGGACGGTTACGAGTCGCGCGCCGAGAACTCCGGTTTCGCCAGCCGCACGCTCACCGGTCGTGCCACCGATGTGTTTGTCGGCGGCAAGCAGACGCTCGCCGACGGCTGCATCTGCTAGCATAGCCTTATCGCTTTTGTGCGCGGTGCCCTTGCGGTGCCGCGCTTTCTGTTCGTTTGGACCATGCAACCGCATGGGGGATTGGAGCGTCTATGCCCACACCTTCCACTGCACGCATGCACGACTTCGAGGTCGTCTCGAACCAGGAGATCGCCGACGGCATCTTCTCGCTCGTCATCTCGGCCCCCAAGCTTGCAAGTGCGCTCAAGCCCGGTCAGTTTGTGAACATTGCCGTGCCCGGCGATGCGTCCTCGCTGCTTCGCGTGCCCCTGAGCTTCTATCGCGCCGACGCCCAGGCCGGCACCGTCGAGCTGTGGTACGCCGTCGTGGGCGACGACACCCGTCGTCTGTCGCAGATGGCCCCCGGTTCCACCTCTAATCTGCTGGGCCCTGGCGGCCGCGGCTGGCTTGTGCCCGAGGGCACCAGGAAGGCGCTGCTCGTTGCGGGCGGCATCGGTGTTCCGCCCGTGCTGTGCCTTGCCGGCATGCTTGCCGAGCAGGGTGTGGCCGTCGATGTGTGCCTGGGCTTTGGCACCGCGTCCAAGGCCGTGGGCATCGACGAGTTCCGCTCGTTGTGCGATACGGTCAACGTGTGCACCGATGACGGTTCGCTTGGCACGCACGGTTTTTGCACCGATCCTGCCGCCGAGCTGCTCGGCGAGGGCGGCTACGACTACGTGGCCAGCTGCGGTCCCGCCGTCATGATGAAGAAGGTCGCCGCCGCTGCCGCCGAGGCCGGTGCGTACTGCGAGGTTTCGCTCGAGCGCATGATGAGCTGTGGCTTTGGTGCCTGCAACACCTGCAATGTCGAGACGGTCGACGGTATGAAGGGCGCCTGCATGTGCGGCCCAGTGTTCGATGCTTCCAAGGTGGTGGTCTTCTAGTGGGTACCGTGAACATGGCCGTCGACTTCGGCGGCGTCAAGATGCAGAACCCCATCAACACCGCAGCCGGTACCTTTGGCTACGGATGGCAGTTCCAGAACTTCTTTGATGTCTCCCAGCTGGGTGCCATCACCACCAAGGGTTGTGCTGCCGAGCCCTGGCCCGGCAACCCCGCGCCTCGCATGGCCGAGATCCCGGGCGGCATGATCAACTCCGTGGGCCTTCAGAACCCCGGCGTGGCTGCCTTCGCCCGTGAGTCCGGTCCGTGGCTCGAGCAGCTCTCCAAGGACGGTTGCCAGGTCATCTGCCAGGTCGCCGGTCACTCCGTTGACGAGTTTGTGCGCGCGCTCGAGATGTATGTCGAGCTGTGCCCCTGGGCTGCCGGCTACGAGATCAACGTCAGCTGCCCCAATATTGCCGCCGGCGGTGCCGCCATGGGCTCCTCGCCCGAGGGCGCCTCTGCCGTTATGGCTGCCTGCCGTAAGGTGACCGATAAGCCGCTGTTCGTGAAGATGGCGCCGGTTAACGTCGCCGAGATTGCCAAGGCTCTCGAGGCCGCGGGAGCCGACGGCCTTTCGGTCATCAACTCCATCCAGGGCATGGCCATCGACGTTCATACCCGCAAGTCCCGCGTGGCCAAGCCCAAGGGCGGCCTTTCGGGCCCGCTGTGCCACCACATCGCCGTTCGCATGGTCTGGGAGGTCGCTCAGGCCGTCGATATCCCCATCAACGGTGTCGGCGGCGTCATGACGGGCGAAGATGCGGCGGAGTTTATCCTGGCTGGCGCCACCTGCGTGTCGGTCGGCATGGCCAACTTTGTCGATCCGTGCGCATCGATTAAGATCGCGCACGAGCTCGAGGCCTGGGCGGAGTCCCAGGGCGTGAAGGACATCAATGAGCTGGTAGGTGCTTTCGAATGCTAGAAAACGATGCCCGCGACCGCGTTATCGTCGCCCTCGACTGCGACCGTGAGCGTGCACTCGAGCTCGCCCACGAGCTTTCTGGTCATGCCGCTTGGCTTAAGGTCGGCATGACGCTCTATTACGCCG
>DXZV01000191.1:2580-3058 GCA_019419485.1 Collinsella sp. | reverse complement strand
ATCTTTGGCGTGCCGGTCGACACCGACGACGAGGTCCGCGTTGCCATGAAGCTGGCTCACGAGGCCGGCGTCCAGAACGTGCTGCTCACCCGTGGTAGCCGCGGTGACGCTTACTTCTCCAACGGCGAGGACATCTGGTATGCCAAGCGTGAGTTCAACATCAAGCTTGTCTCTTCCGTCTGCGCCGGCGACTGCACCCTCGCTGCGTTCCTGCACAAGTGGTACAGGGATCGCGACAACGTCGAGGAGGCCATGAAGCTCGCTATGGCCACCGGCGCCAACGTTGCTGAGTCCGTCGGCATCGGCGACTTTGGTCACGTCGACGAGTACAGCAAGCGCGTTGCTGTCCGCAAGCTCGATCGCAAGTAAGCGAAACGCGACATATTCGTGCGCATGCGGCGCTCCGGTTTCGGCCGGGGCGCCTTTTTTGTTCCGCCATGGTGGAGAGGTGTCCTGCCGTACTTCATCGCTTCCACAC
>DXZV01000191.1:0-2570 GCA_019419485.1 Collinsella sp. | reverse complement strand
GCGTGGAATATACTTTCATTAACACGTTACTTCGTGAAAGGAACATTCATGATTTACACGCTTACTGCAAATCCCGCTATTGATTACAACATCTCCTGCGATGGCCTGACCGCCAACACCGTTACCCGCACCCGTAACGCTGTCTACACCCCCAACGGCAAGGGTCTCAACGTTTCGTTTACGCTCGACCACTACGGCGTCGACACCACGATCCTGGGCTTCTTCGCCGGCTTCTCGGGTGAGTATATCGTTAAGGGCGCCGAGGCCCTGGGCGTGCCCGTCAAGCCCGTGTGGACTGACGGCATCACGCGTGTCAACGTGTTCCTCAACGCCGGTCCCGACACCGAGTACAACATGGTCAATGCCGGTGCCGCCATCAACGAGGCCAACGAGCAGGAGATGTTTGAGCTTATCGATTCGCTCGATGACATGACCTGCCTGGTTATCAGCGGCTCGCTGCCCCCCAACACCTCCGAGGGCTTCCTGGCAGAGGTCCTGCGTCGCGTGAAGGCGAAGGGCGCCGAGTTCGTGCTCGATATCTCGAGCCATCAGCTGGCCGACCTCATTGCTATGGAGCCGCTCCTCATTAAGCCTAACGACGACGAGCTGCTCGACATCTTTGGCATTAAGGTGAGCGGTGGCGACGACGAGTCCGTCAAGGGCGCCATGGCCGAGCTGCACGCCAAGGGCGCTAAGAATGTACTGCTGACGCTCGGCGGCGACGGCGCGTACTTCTCCAACGGCGAGCACATCTGGTTTGCCAACCGCACCTTCGACGTCAAGCTGCTGTCGACCGTCTGCGCGGGCGACTCCTCGCTGGCCGCCTTCCTTTCCGTGTGGCACGACGCCCCCGAGCGCGTCGAGGATGCCCTGCGCCTCTCGATGGCCACCGGCGCCGACGTGGTCGAGTGCCCGGGTCTGGGCGATTTTGCCAAGGTCGATGAGTATCAGAAGGGTATTGCAATCCGTCAGGTTTGCTAGTTCCGCCACCTTGCCTGAATAGTTCAATTATTTCGCATCCGTCTTAGACCAGGACGGATGCGTTTTTGTTTATCGGACTTGCGTGTGCAGTGGAGGCTGTTTCTTGCTAGACTTCTTGCAGACGCAATCGATAGCCAATTTGATAGTCGCAGGAGGCCATAGGCATGTGCAATGTTTCGCTCAACGGTACGCAGCCGACCGATGCCTCTATCCGTGTCCTGCGTGCGCTTGAGGTAGCAGGTCTTGAGGCTTGGTACGTGGGCGGTTGGGTACGTGATGCCCTGATGGGACGCCCCAGCCACGATGTTGACATGTGCTGCAGCGGCCTGTGGCAGGAGTCCAAAGAGGCGCTCGAAGCGGCTGATATCGCCGTGGTTGAGTCGGGCATAAAATTTGGCGGCATCACGGCTATTTGCGATGATGAGCGCATTGAGGTCACCACCTACCGCCTAGACGGCTTTTACACCGACGGCCGCCATCCCCAGAGTGTGGAGCGTGCGGCGTCGCTTGAGGACGATCTGGCGCGTCGTGACTTTACCGTTAACGCTGTGGCCTGGCATCCCGAGCGTGGTCTTGTCGACCGCTACGATGGTCAGGGTGACTTGGAGCGCAAGCTGATTCGCGCTGTCGGCGATCCCAAGCGTCGCTTTAACGAGGATGCCCTGCGCATGCTGCGTGCGGTGCGCTTTGCCTGCCGTCTGGACTTTATGATTGAGCCTAAGACTAAACAGGCGCTTGCCGAGTGCGCGCCGCTGCTCGATGCCGTGGCGCGTGAGCGTGTGGGTATTGAGCTCGAGGGCATTCTTTCGACCGGTCACGGGGGAGACGCCATGTTGCGCTACCCTGAGCTCATCTGCGCCGCTGTGCCCGAGTTGGCAGCGGGTCGCGGGTTTGATCAGCGAAGTGTCTATCATGCGTTTAACGTCTACGAGCATATCGCCCGTGTGCTGACGGTGGCAGGGGAGCTGGCGCTGTGCGACGGCGTCGCGCCATCGTCGAGCCTTATGTGGGCGGCGTTTTTGCACGATGTCTCCAAGCCCGAGTGCTTTACGGTCGATCACGCCGGCAGCGGACACTTCTACGGTCATCCCGAGCTCGGCGCCAAGAAAGCGCGCGTCATTATGGATCGCCTGGCACTCTCGCACGACCTGGTGCGCGACGTTTGCCTGCTCATCAAATATCACGATAAGCCGCTGCGCCCCGAGCGCTCCTGCCTGCTCAATATGATGCGCGCGCTTTCGGGTGAGGGCGTCGACACGGCCCGCCTGATTGACGAGCTCATGGACCTCAAGCGTGCTGACACGCTTGGCAAGGCCCCATCGTGCTTCTATTACGTTGAGACGATTGAGGAGATGCGCGCGATGGCGCACGAGCTGCTGAGGGCGGGGGAGCCCTATACGCTCAAGATGCTCGCCATCAACGGCGGCGACCTGATCCGTGCCGGAGTCAAGCCCGGGCCGGAACTGGGGCAGCTGCTCAACTCCGCCCTCGACGCCGTGATCGAAGACAAAATCCCCAACGAGCGCGAAGCTCTTTTGGTCCATCTCAACTTGAATTAGCTACCCAGTTTACCTGTGTGTTCCATAACC
>DXZV01000190.1 GCA_019419485.1 Collinsella sp. | reverse complement strand
GTCAGCGCGCCATCCTCATCGGGTCGCCGCCGCTCTGGACGGCGATCGGGATCATCGCTTGATTATCGTGCGGGCGCAGGCCCGCGGAAGGGAAGCCGCATGGCCAACAACAGCGACGGGTCCGCCGTCTACGAGGTGAAGGTCGGGGAGGACGACTATATCGACGGCCTCGACGTGACGGAGAGCGACGGTAGCATCACCACCTACCTGTTCCGCCCGGCAAACTACGACGAAGTCGAGGCGGCGCGAAAGAGGGCCGAGAGCGCCGCGTTGCTGGCGAGCAGCGCCGCAGGCACCGCAAAGACTCAGGCATATGACGCCAACGTCGCCGCCGGAGCTGCCAGAACGGCCGCCGCGAAGTGCTCGACTGCCACCGAGAACGCCAACGCCGCCGTTCAGAAGGCGAATGCCGCGAACGATACCGCAAGCGCCTCGACTGCGCTGGCGAGCAATGCGGCCGCCGCGGCCAACGGCGCGGCGTCTCATGCCGAGGCCGCCGCGAACCAGGCGCTGCAGATCGCGAACTCGGTGGCGCAGGGCGCCGGCGGCGAATCCGATATCGCGGAGCTGCGCCGTCAGAACGGCCAGCTCGCGACGATGCTCGCCGACGCGACGGGGAAGTTCATCTACATGGACGGGACCGTCTACTGCCCGGCATCCAAGGCGTCGGTGTCCGGCGACACGGTGTCGTTCGGCGGCACGTGCTCGGTCTCGGGCAGCACGGTAACCCTTGCCTAAGGAGGATAAATGGCAAATGCAAAGACACTGGTCGTCGGCGGCCAGTCGCTCAACGTCATCGACGATACCGCGCGCAGCAACGCGCAGACGGCGCTCAACAACGCCGAGTACAACCGCCAGGGCCAAATCGGCAAGTACGGCGGGCAGAACAACGCCACCATCCTGGCGGGAGAGATCGGCAGCGGCAGCGTGTACGACGCGCTGCACAAGCGAGCGGCGGTCGGCAACTTCGCGGGCCTTCGCGTCGGGGACTACATCGACGTGCCCCTCGTGAGCGCATCCGCCGTCGCGGCCCAGCAGTCCGTGCGCTTCCTGCTGGCCCACATCGACCCGTATCTTTATTGCGGCGACAACAGCAAGGGCCACCACATCGCGTTCGTGGCGTCCGCCCCAGTGGCCGTGGCAAAAACAGTGACAGGCGTGGCAAACGACAGCTTCCTGATGTGGAACACCACCAACACGAACCAGGGCACCGCCGACCAGAAATGCCCCTACCTCAACAGCAACCTCAAGGCGTGGGAGACGGCCTTCGAGGCCTGCCTGCCCGAGGGGCTGACCAAGTACCTGCTTACCCAGCGCGTCCTGCTGGAGGAGCGTTACAGCGCAAGCGGCGCGCTCAACGACTCCAACTCGTGGAGCTGGCAGGATATCGGCAAGGTGTTCTCGCTGTCCGAGATGGAGGTGTACGGATGCCCGGTGTGGGGAACCAAGGGCTACAGCGTGGGCTTCGACTGCCAGTTCGACCTGTTCCGCGACACGGCGCACCGTCTCAACGGAAATCGGTACAATTGGTGGCTGCGTTCCGTCATGGGTGGCTCCTCGTCCAACGTGTGCTACGTCAACAGCGGCGGCAATGCCAACTACACTTCGGCGGCGTACGTCTGGGTTCGCCCCCGCCCCGGCTTCCTCGTCGGCTAGCCAGCCGAGTGCTCTATACTCTGCTTTTAGGCGACCGCCTTGCGCGGTCGCCTCCTGCCCGCGAAGCGGGCCGGTTTTTTCGCCAGTTTCCCCAGGAGGTGCACGTGAGCGGCGTCTACCAGCGAAACCGCGAGGTGTCCGAGTACAAGTTCTTCACGCAGGCCATCGCCATCCGCGTGGAGGTCAACAAGCTCATGGCCTCCTCGTCGGTCGTGCCGAAAGCCTACAGGCTGCTGAACGCAGTCCCCACGGTGGAGACCGCGCGCAGCATCGTATACAACGTCAACCGCGCCGACTGCTTCTACCCCAACAGCTCGTTCAACGCGCTGGAGAGGAAACGTTACCTGACGCTGGCGATAGCCGACTGCGAGCAGCTGATGCTCGACATGCAATGCCTCATGGACATCGGCCTGCCCGTGAACGCCAACCGCTTCGAGGCGCTGGCGGGCATGGTCGAGGAGGAAATCAAACTGCTCAAGGGCGCGCGCAAGAACGTACGCGTCACCGGCAAGAAGACGACCGACGAGCGCATAGCCGAGGCCGAGGCCGAGCTAGAGCGCCTGCGTTCGCTATAATGGGCGGCGGTCGCGCCTTGTTTATCGGTACAATTGGTGGCTGCGTTCCGTCATGGGTGGCTCCTCGTCCAACGTGTGCTACGTCAACAACAACGGCAATGCCAACTACAATTCGGCGACGAACGTCTGGGTTCGCCCCCGCCCCGGATTCCCTTACTGCCAGACCGAGTAGGCCCCAGGGCCGAAAGCAGAGCGCGAAGAGGAAGGAAGGCGCGACCGTCGGGCATGCGCCCGTAAATACGCACCCCGCGAGGGTGGCCGGACGCTGCTTGCATGGCGCGGCGCTCCGTGGCTTCGCCGCGTTTCATGGCCATACCTCAAGCGGCTGCCAGAGCCACACTGAGAGCCGTGCGGGGTGCCTTCGATGAACTCCGAGGAAAGAAGGGCCGCGCGCCGCAAGCGCCGCGAGGAGAGGCGCGCCAAGGCAAAGGCCGAGCGCGTGAAGCCGTGCACCCTTGAGGCCGTGGCCGACCTCAACAGCCTTTGCAAGGCCTCCAAGCAGGCGGCGGGCGGCGTGATGTGGAAGTCCTCCACGCAGCGTTATATGAAGGACTATCTGCGAAACGCGGTCAAATCGAGGAACGACCTTCTGGAGGGCCGCGACATATGCCGGGGCTTCATCCGCTTCGACCTGTGGGAGCGCGGCAAGCTGCGCCACATCAGCGCCGTGCACTTCCCAGAGCGAGTGATTCAGAAGTCGCTTTCTCAGAACGCCCTCGTACCCGCGATAGTCCCGACACTCATAACGGCCAACTCTGCCAATATCAAGGGGCGCGGCACCGACTACGCCCTGAAGCTGCTCAAGCGCCACCTGGCCGACCACTGGCGGCGGCACAGGCGCGAGGGATACATC
>DXZV01000019.1:14570-17432 GCA_019419485.1 Collinsella sp. | reverse complement strand
TTGTCCAGATCTTCCTTGGTGGGGTGATCCTTTGCGGCAAACCAGTTGTCGAGCAGCATCTTATAGCGCGCGTTTTCGGGATCTTGCTCGAGCATGGCCTCGTAGCGCTGCTTAACCGCGGGACCCATCTTGCCCTGGCACATCGCCCAGCCCGCAAGCTCGGCATCCTCGGCCAGATTGGAAGTTACGCGGTCGACAATCTGCTGGTAATAGCTCTGGTCGGCCCCAAAGCCGCAGGTGCCAAACAGGAACACGCGCTTGCCGTGCAAGGCGGAGAGCAACGCCGCCACCGAGGGCGTGCAGGCACCCTTGTCGCACCAAAAACCGACAAGCACCGTATCGGCAGCGCAGGCACCCTCTGCCTCGTGCGCGACCTGCTCCGGATCTGCATCATCGCTCAGCGCGGCGGCATGGATAAACTCGACGCCTGCAGCCTGCAGGGCGCGCTTGATCGCCCCCGAAACCATCCTGGTATTACCGCTCTTGCTGTTAACCACCATAGAGCATGTCATAGTCACGTTGCCTCGTTTCCCCCGAAACTCGAGCCATTAATGCAATTTGTTAAAAGCATATCTTAGTACTAACGACGCAGATGTAAACCATCTGCCGCTAATCGGCAGCCCCTACTGGGCAAACTGGCTGCGGTAGAGCTCGGCGTAGAAGCCGCCTGCCGCTAGCAACTCGTCGTGCGTGCCGCGCTCGATAATCTGGCCGTCGCGCATAACCAGAATGCAGTCGGCATTGCGGATCGTCGACAGGCGGTGCGCCACCACAAAGCTCGTGCGGCCAGCCATGAGCTCGTCGAATGCCGCCTGCACCTGCAGCTCGGTACGCGTATCGATGCTCGACGTTGCCTCGTCCAGCAGCAGAATCGCCGGATCGGTGAGCATGACGCGCGCGATGCACAGCAGTTGTTTTTGACCCTGGCTAAACGCGCCGCCGTCCTCGCCGATTACCGTATCGTAGCCGCCTGGCAGCTGCACGATAAACTTGTGCGCGTGCGCGCGCTTGGCCGCCTCGATAACCTGCTCGCGCGTGGCATCTGGGCAACCGTAAGCGATGTTTTCCGCCACCGTGCCCTCGAACAGCCAGGTGTCCTGCAGCACCATGCCAAAGGCGCGACGCAGGCTCGAGCGCGTGTAGTCGCGCGACGAACGCCCGTCTACCGAGATGCGGCCGGCATCGATATCGTAAAAACGCAGCAGCAGGTTGATGAGCGTCGTCTTGCCGCAGCCCGTGGGACCGACCAGGGCAAAGCGCATGCCGGGCTTGGCCTCGATGCAGATATCCTGCAGCAGCTTGCGGTCGGGCACATAGCTAAAGTCCACATGCTCAAAGGCCACCTCGCCCTGCGGGGCGGCAAGCTCCACGGCATCTGGCGCATCGGGCTCTTGCTCGCTGGCGTCGAGCAGCGCAAACATACGACGCGCCGAGGCATACGCCGTCTGGATTTGCGTAATGACGTTGGTGACCTCGTTGAACGGCTTAGTGTACTGGTTGGCATAGGACAGGAAGATCTGCACGCCGCCCACCGTGAGCGCCGCGGGCACGCCCGTGATCACGCCCACGCAGCCGATGACGGCAACCACGGCGTAGATGATGTTATTGATAAAGCGCGTACCGGGGTTGGAAAGCGAGCCCATAAACTGCGCGCGCTCGCCTGCGGTGTAGAGCTCAGCGTTGAGGGCATCGAAGCGCTGCTGGGCGTTGGGGCCATAGGCAAAGGCGTCGACAAGCTTCTGCTCGCCCACGTATTCCTCGATATGGCCGCCAAGCTGCCCTTGAATACGCTGCTGAGCCGTAAAGCTCTTGTTGGAGAGCTTGGCAATAGCACCGGCGGCAAAGATGGAGAGCGGCGTGACGAGCACCACCACGAGCGTCATGGTCAGGTTAATGGAGAGCATAAACGCAAGCGTGCCCACGATGGTAATAACACCGGTGAAAAGCTGCGTGAAGCCCTGCAGCAGACCGTCGCCCACCTGGTCGACGTCGTTGACCACGCGGCTCATAAGGTCGCCGTGGGCGTGGCTGTCGATAAAGCTGAGCGGCATGCGGCTGAGCTTGTCGCTCGCCTCCACGCGCATGTCACGCACCGTCTCGTAGGACAGACGGTTGACGCAATAGCCCTGCAGCCACTGGAAGGCCGCGGCCCCCACCACGACGAGCGCGAGTTTGGTGACAAGCGGCAGCAGTGCATCGAAGTCCACCTGGCCCGCCGCGACGATGAGGTCGATGCCCTCGCCGATGAGAATAGGCGTGTAGAGCTGCAAAATCACCGAGATGGCGGCGCTCACAAACGACGCCGTAAACGAAATACGGTGCGGACGGACGTAGCCCATCAGGCGGCGGGTCACCGCGCCCACGGGATAGCGCTCGGGGTCGCCGGGCTGGCGCGGGCCGTCGCCCAGGTCGTTGAGCTTGTCGTTGCCGGACACATTGGCCGTCATCGTGGCGACCGAACCGGAAGAAGTGTACGGATTCATTTAGCAGCCCTCCTTTGCGCAGGCAGATGCAGAGGCGATTGGGGCGGGCGTGGCACTTGGGGCGGACGCGGACGCGGCACTCCCCTGCTGGCCCTCGAGCTCCTCGCGGCGAAGCTGCGACTGGCAGATCTCGCGGTAAAGCTGACAAGTCGCATACAGCTCGTCGTGCGTACCCAAGCCCGCGACCGAACCGTGGTCAAGCACGCAGATCATGTCGGCATCGCGCACGGTCGAGACGCGCTGGCTTACGATGACGGTTGTCAGCGGCAGCCCACCCTCGACGGCACCACGACCGCTGCGCTCACGAATGGCGTGACGAAGCGCCGCATCGGTCTTAAAGTCGAGCGCCGAGGCAGAATCGTCCATGATCAGGACCTGC
>DXZV01000019.1:0-14560 GCA_019419485.1 Collinsella sp. | reverse complement strand
CCGCCGCTGAAGTTCTTGCCGCCCGCCTCGACCGGGGCGTCGAGCCCCTGCGGCTTGTTGCGCACGAACTCGCTGGCCTGCGCTATATCGAGCGCCGTCCACAGTTCCTCATCGGTTGCCGACTCGTCGCGCCAGGTCAGGTTGCTGCGGATCGTGCCGCTCACCAGCGACGCTCGCTGCGGAACGGTCGCGACCACGTGACGCAGCTGGTCGAGCGGCCATGCGCGCACGTCGGCGCCCATCACGCTCACGCTGCCGGTGCCCGCATCGTACAGGCGTGGGATAAGCGAGACGAGTGTGGACTTGCCGCTGCCCGTGCCGCCGATGATGCCGAGTGTCTTGCCCAGCGGGAGTTCCAGCGTCACATCGCTCACGGCATTTGCCGCGCCGGCGCCAAACGAGAAGCTCGCATGGCTCAAGCTCAGCGCGGAGGCCGGAGCGGCATTACCCGTCGCGCCCGGCTTGGGCAGTGTGACCGGCTCGTTGTCCTCGTCGGTGATGCTCGGCACGCAATTGAGCACCTCGTTGATACGCGACGCACTGGCGCTCGCCTTGGTAAAGACCACGACCAGGTTGGCCACGTACACGATGGAGGTCAGGGTCTGCGTCATGTAGTTCACAAACGCCATAACCTGGCCCTGCGTGAGCTCGCCCACGTTGACCTGGATGCCGCCCACCCACAGGATGGCGCACACGCCCAGGTTCATCACCAAAAACGTAACGGGGTTAAGGATCGACGAGAGCTTGCCCACCGCGATGGCGGTATGGGCCTGGTCATCGGCGGCCTGGGCAAAGCGCTCGCGCTCGTGGTCCTCGCGTACAAAGGCGCGAACCACGCGGGCGCCCGAAAGGCCCTCGCGGCAAATGAGCGCGATGCGGTCGAGCTTTGCCTGCAGCTGTTTGTAGTACGGAATGCAGCGCGCCATGACAAACCAAAACACCAGGCCGATGGCGGGCGTGCAAATCAAAAAGATCATGCCGAGCTTAAGGTCGATGGCAAGGGCCGCAACCATGGAACCCACAGCCAAGAAGGGCCAGCGGATGAGCATGCGCACGCCCAGCGCCACGGCAAGCTGCACCTGGTTGATGTCGTTGGTGATGCGGGTGATAAGCGACGGCGTGCCAAAGCGGTCGAGCTCGGCATAGCTCAGCTTATTGATGTGCTCGTAGAGCGCGCCGCGAATGTCGGTGCCCATGCCCTGCGAGGTGAGCGCCGCCATCTTTTGGCAGACGAGCGTAAACGAAATGCCGATCACAGCCATGGCGCCAAGCAGCATACCGTAGTGGACGACGGCGTTGACATCGTGTACGCCAATACCCTTATCGATCATCTGGGCAATCACGAGCGGCGTAAGCAGGTCAAAGATCACTTCGATCAGCTTGCACGCAGGGCCAATCACCATATAGCGGCGAAACTTGCCACCAAAACGCCTGAGCAGCTCAATCATGTATAGGCGCTCCCTATCATCATCTCTCTTCAATCTGATTCATGATAGTACGGAGAGCCCTGGAGATGCGTAAGCAACTCGTTACAGATGTAAGGGCGACGTTCGCTAGCGCCCAAGGCATGTAGCAGCCGATGTTTTGGCAACGCCAGCGAGCGGCATAACGCCAGGGATTCAATTATCAGATAAATGTGACCCTTCAGGCGGTTTTGGTCGGCTACCCGCGAGTGCCGGCAGGGCGCTTGGTAGTCGCGCGATCCCGCAGGCGAAGCCGAGGACCAGCGAGACACCAAGCGCCCTGCCGGCACTCGCGGGTAGCCGCGGCACCAAAAAGCGCCTGCGCACTCGATGGATTCGGATGCCCGACAGAGGCTCCTTATGGCTGCTTCCTTCCGGACCTGACCAGATTCGGAACATGTCGTCATCCGAACCCATCGAACGCGCTAGGCGCTCGGTATATCTTACCCGCTCTCGCTCGCCACGGCAAGATAGCTAGTTTGGGACAGGGCTTTTTTGACTACTTTTTGGCTATCCAAGCTAAACCGAACGATCATTTTACTAGAGTCGGCCGAGGTCGTAGGATCGGGCGGCGGATTCACCGGCGCAGATGAGGTTGGTTATGGCTTCCTGGGAATCGAGCGCCAGCTCAAGGCCCATGGGTCTGCGACAGACTGGCAAAACCAGGTCGATGCCCTGCCCATACACCGCATCCAGGTTGTCAGCACGACCGCCCACGACAGCGGCTACCGACTTGCCATATCGCTTGGCGCGACGCGCCACGCCCACCGGTGCCTTACCGGCGGCGGATTGCTCGTCCATATTGCCCTCGCCTGTAATGACCAGGTCGACATCACGCACGCGCTCATCAAACCCCACGAGATCGAGCACCGTCTCAACGCCCGAACGCAACTCCGCCCCGAGCGCCAGCAGCGCGGCACCCAGGCCGCCAGCAGCACCGGCACCGGGCACGCCGAGCACCGAGCCAAATGTCCGTGCACCCTCGGGCACGCGCAACAACCCCTGAGCCCGCGCCCCGGTAATCGCTGCATCGAGCAGGCGGCCGTAGCCGACCATCCAGCTGTCGTACCTGCTCAGCACCTCGGCATCACCCGTCGGCAGACCCTTCTGCCCGCCAAACACCGCCAGTGCGCCTCGACGCCCCACGAGCGGATTCTCGACATCGGAAAGCACGATGATACGCGCGCCATTCAGCGCCCGAAGCGCCGGTGCCAAATCGATACTCGTCACGTGTTCAAGGCCCGCGAGACCGGGGGCGATATTGCAGCCACACTCATCGACAAGGTGGGCGCCCAGCGCCTGCAGCATGCCGGCGCCACCGTCGTTGGTGGCACTGCCGCCCAGACCAATATAGATAGTCTTTGCACCCGCGCGAAGCGCACGAAGCATCAGTTCGCCCACGCCATAGGTTGTGGCCGCCAACGCCGCCGACTCCGTGCAAGGTGAATACCCAATACCCGCCGCCTCGGCCATCTCGATGACCGCGGACTCGTGCTCGCCGTCCACCAGCATCCGGGCAGACACGCGGTCGCCCAAGGGACCTGCAACCTCGCAGGTTGAAAGCTCGCCACCGCGTGCGGCGATGGCGTCGAGCGTTCCCTCGCCACCATCTGCCAGCGGCAAAGCGCCCAGCTCGGCATCGGGCCACACACGGCGCACGCCTTCGGCAACGGCCTCCTCCGCCTGCGCACTCGACACGCTGCCCTTGAAGGAGTCGATCGCCAGCAGCACACGGCGGGGCCGCCGCTGCACGGGGCCAAAGTCGACCGTCTCGTCGGTGAGATCTCCAACACCCGCGAGCGCCTCGGCGTGAGACGCATGCGCCTCAAGGTTCAAACCGCAACCGACGCCGTCGACACCGCGCAGGCCAGCAAAATAGCTGCTCAGCACTTCACGGCACTCGCCTGCCAGCACGCCGGCGGTCACATTAAACCGATGGTTCAGGCGCGAATCGGCATTGAGGTCGTACAGCGAACCCAGCGCGCCCGCCTTGGCATCGGTCGCGCCATACGCGCAACGCCCCACGCGCGCGTTAACCATAAGCCCCGCGCACATACAGCAGGGCTCGAGCGTCACGTAGACCGTGCAATCGGAAAGGCGCCAGCGTCCAAGCGTCTGAGCGGCGGCACACAGGGCCAAAAATTCGGCATGCGCCGAAGGATCCTGGTCGAGCTCGCGGCGATTATGCGCCCTCGCGACAATCTCGCCCGCGCGCACTACCACGGCACCAATCGGTACCTCGCCCACCGCAGCGGCGGCGCGCGCCTCCGCCAGCGCCTCGCGCATGAACTTCTCGTCGATTTCGGTGATCGTCATCGTTCGCCTTCCCTGTTGCAAATTCAAAACGATGCTATCATTACGACTCACGGAGAGATGGCAGAGCGGTTGAATGCGGCGGTCTTGAAAACCGTTGAGCGCGAGAGCGTTCCGGGGGTTCGAATCCCCCTCTCTCCGCCACCTTAGTGATTCACCGGCGTCATGGTGCGCTCAAACAGCGCATCGACCACGTCGGCTATCTCGGGTCGACGCTCAAGATCGTGACCCGACTCCCACCAATTTGTGAACAGTCGAATAATGCCACCGGCGATAAACTCCGATGTCGTCTCGAGCGAAACGGGCGCCAGGGCATCTTCGGCAAGCGAGCTCATCACACGCTCGCGGATGGAACGCGCAATGCGGTCGCAAATCATGCCGGTCAGCATGCCCGACATGCTGCTGGCCAAAAGGTTATCCATGAGCTGCTCATGCGCCAGAATCATATTCATGGCATCGTCAAAGACCTCATGGCGAAGCGCCCGTACGTCATCAAGCGGCTCCGCGTCCGCTGCATCGGTCCGGTTTTGCGGCAAGCCCGTCATAAGCTCATCGATATAGAAGGCAAAGTAATCGTTTTTATCGCGAAAATGCTTATAGAACGTCGTGCGGCGAATCAGGGCCCGGTCGCAAAGCATGGCAACCGTCAAATCCTCAAACCGATGCTCTTCCAAGAGCTCGGTAAAAGCATCGAACAGGGCACGATAGGTTTTCTTGATGCGAAGGTCCATCCATATCGCCATCCTCAAGGTGTAGACAGCATTCCTTAATTTGTCGCATATCTTACACCTGTACCACCCGTTCCATATTGGCGGCCCCTCCTTGGCGGAAACATAACGCTTACCGGAAAGTTCGGTATCGCCAAAGGTTGCGGGTATACTAGTAGCGTTACACCAACGGCAGCCGGCGCAAAACGCCGCTGCCATTCGAAACGGAGACATCATGCTTCCCGTCATCATCGGTATCGTTGTTGTCGTTGTGATCGCCAGCGCCATCGCCGGCATCTACAACAACATGGTCACCAAGCGCAATCGCATCGATAATGCCTGGCAGAACATCGACACGCAGCTGCAGCGCCGCAACGACCTGATCCCTAACCTGGTCGAGACCGTCAAGGGCTACGCCAAGCACGAGCAGGACACGCTCGCCGCCGTAGTCAACGCGCGCAACGCCGCCGTGAGCGCCACCACCCCCGAGGCCAAGATGGAAGCGGACAACGTGCTGACCGGTGCGCTGCGCCAGCTCTTTGCCGTCGCCGAGGCCTACCCCGACCTTAAGGCAAATACCAACTTTACGCAGCTCCAGTCCACGCTCGAGGACACCGAGAACAAGGTGAGCTACGCGCGCCAGAGCTACAACGATTGCGTGCTCAGCTACAACAACGCCATCCAGACGTTCCCGGCTGTTATCTTTGCCGGCATCTTCCAGTTTAAGGAGCGCCAGGGCTTCGAGGCCGCCGAGGCCGCCCGCCAGGCACCAACCGTCAAGTTCTAGTGAGCCGTTGACGCATCCACAACCGTTTTTGCATAAACCGCCCCGTCGAATGCATACTTCGACGGGGCGGTTTCCTTTGTCGCGAAGGTCCCCCTCAAGGCGCCGTGCATTTTTGTGAGTATTCAGCATGCCCGACAGCTTCGAGCGCCACGATAAATGCCAAAGACCGCGAATATTCCTGCAAATCAAACGCTATCAGCCCATAGCCCCGCCCATCATTCGTAGAAAACATCGATAAATCCCGATTTTTCGCCCGAGGTCGGTATGCAAGGGCCTTCGATTGCAGAATACTCGCAAAAATGCACGTTGCCACCACCCCCCACATGGCTCGAAGCAAAACAAAAGCGCGGCCAAAAGGCCGCGTACCATCTTTAATTCAGATCTATATTGCCCGTAACGGCAGTACCGAGGTAACGCAGTCCCGAGGGCAACCTACCTTTCCGGCGCACTCCGCAGGACGAAAGAACCTCCGCCGCACGAAGTGCGCAGCGGAGGTTCTTTCATGTCCGAGGACGCGCCGGAAAGGTAGGTTGCCCTCGGGCCGGACATACAAGGCAGCTTATGCGACGGTGTAAACCCAGTTGTGCTTATCCTCGACAGCACCGGACTGAATACCAGTCAGGGTCTCGCGAAGCTTCTTCATCACGGGGCCGATCTCGGTGCAGCCAGCCGGGAAGGTCACGGTCTCATCGGCACCGTAGACCTTGTTGTCGATCTCGCCCACCGGGGAGATGACGGCAGCGGTGCCGCACAGGCCGCATTCCACAAAGGTGCCGGCCTTGACCTCGGCCCACTCGACGGGACGCTGGTCGACGGTCATGCCCAAATCCTCGGCAACCTGAACGAGCGAGCGACGGGTGATGGAGGGCAGGATGGAGTCGGTGTGCGACTGAGGAACGACGAGGGTGCCGTTCTCCTTCACGAACAGAACGTTCGCGCCACCGGTCTCCTCGACATAGGTGCGGGACTCGGAGTCGAGATACAGGTTCTCGGCATAACCCTCGCGATGGGCCTCCATCGTGGGCTTGAGGGACATGGCGTAGTTCAGGCCGGCCTTGATATTGCCGGTGCCGTGCGGTGCGGCGCGGTCGTACTCGGAAACGCGCAGCTTGACGGGCTTGAGGCCGCCCTTAAAGTACGGACCGACCGGGGTCACGAGAATGCGGAACGTGTACTCAGGAGCGGGAGCCACGCCGATCACGTCACCGGAGCCGATCATAAACGGACGCACGTACAGGGTCGCACCAGAACCGAAGGGCGGAACCCAAGCGGCGTTGGCAGAAACGACCTGCTTGACGGCCTCAACAAACTTATCCTTGGGGAACGGGGGCATCTCGAGGCGCTGGGCAGAGTTATACATGCGCTCGGCGTTCATGTCGGGACGGAAGCAGACGATGCTGCCGTCCTCGGCGGTGTAGGCCTTCAGGCCCTCAAAGACCTCCTGGCAATAATGGAAGATGCCGCCGCACTCGGAGACATGCAAGGTGTGGTCGGTGGTCAGGCCGCCCTCGTCCCACTCGCCGTCCTTCCAATGAGCCTCGTAGCTGTAATCGGTCTTCATGTAGCCAAAGCCGAGGCTACCCCAATCGATATCCTTCTTCTCGACAGTCATATGTCGCTCCTTACATACACAGTTGCATACTCGCGAACTCGCACGCAAGGACCGAGGCCGACCGCGTCGCAACGTCGCACGCCCGGAGCGTAGAGCCGGACGGGACACGCGAACGGCATCAAAGCCAATGGCACGTCGATTCGCATGCACGAGATTGTACTCCGCACGCGCGTCGGATAAAACGTTTTTCTTTAACTAACTAAAGTATTTTCATTTGACCGAAACTAAAGAGGCCCGCCACCGTAAACGGTGACGGGCCTCAACGACACGATTTGTGCGCCGGCTCGAGCTATGCGTTCTTTTTGCCCAGCTTAGCCTTAACCAAGCCGACCACGGTCGGGATGATCGACACGGCGACAATGCCGATAATCAGCAGCTCAAAGTGCTCCTGCACAAAGGGAATGCCGCCAAAGAAGTAGCCCAGCAGCGTAAAGACCGTCGACCAGGTAATGCCGCCCAGCACGTTAAAGACAACGAAGTTGCGCCAATGCATGCCGCCCATGCCGGCGATAAAAGGCACAAAGGTGCGGATGAACGGGAAGAAGCGGCCGAGGAAGATGGCCAGATGGCCCCACTTATCCAGGAAATCCTCGGACTTTTTGATGCGCTCGGGCGTCATGGCCTTTACCTTGCCCGAGGCGATGATCTTGCGGCCAAAGAAGTGGCCGATCATAAAGTTGCACTGATCGCCCAGGATGGCTGCGGCCCATGCGGTGGCCAGAAGCGCCACGATGTTAAAGCCGCCGTTGTGGGCAAAGAAGCCCGAGGCAAACAGCAGCGAGTCGCCGGGAAGGAACGGGAAGAACACCACGCCTGTCTCAATGAAGATGATCAGGAACACGCAGCCGTAGGCCATAAGCGGGCCGGCGGCGATCCAGCTGGCGATCGCAGCGCGCGGATCCTTAAGCAGCTCGGCAATGAAATTGATGAAACCCATGAAGTAAAACCTCTCAGTTGTGGGCGCGGATACGTCCAAGTTGACCAGTATACGGTTGCGGCGCGAGCACGGGCCAAACCCCTCAAAAGTCTTACCTCATTACCAGCAAGTTTGCATAACTGACACCTGTCGCGCAAAGCCGCCAAGATTGTTCTTCCTAATCCCTAGCGAATCGCTATACTTTATTGAATCGCATTGCCATGGCGCTAAGGGAGGGCGGCCGGTGAGCTTTATCAATACCATTCGCGAGGACATCAAGACCGTCCAGGCGCAGGACCCCGCCGCACAAAGCGGTCTGGTCATCTTCCTTTCCTATCCTGGCCTGCACGCCAAGTGGAACCACGTGCCCGAGCACTGGCTCTGGGAGCACGGTCATCGCTCGCTCGCCCGTGTGCTCTCGCAAATCACCCGCCACATCACCGGCGTCGAGATTCATCCCGCCGCACAAATCGGCAAGCATTTCTTTATCGACCACGCCATGGGCGTCGTCATCGGCGAAACCACCGTCGTGGGCGACAACTGCGTGCTCTACCAGGGCGTTACGCTCGGCGGCACCGGCAACGAGACCGGCAAGCGCCACCCCACCCTGGGCAACAACGTCACCGTGGGCACGGGCGCCAAGGTGCTCGGCAACATTCGCATCGGCAACAACGTCAAGATCGGCGGCAACTCGGTCGTCGTCAAGGACGTGCCCGACAACTGCACCGTCGTGGGTGTGCCTGGGCGCATCATCAAGCGCAACGGCTGCCGCGTGTTCGAGGAGAGCTTCGACGCCAAGCAGCATCGCGAGTACATGCCCGACGATGCCGCCGAGCAGAGCGCCCTCAACCGTCAGGGCATCACCGAAAACGCCCGTCGCGTCAAGGAACTCGAGCAAGAGGTGGCCGAGCTCAAAGCCCTCGTCGCCAAGCTCGTGGACGAGCGCTAAGGCCGCGGGCAGCCGCCACAGCATGAACGCCAACACAAAAGGCGCGCTGGGGAATCCGCCCCCGGCGCGCCTTCTTTTCGATGTGGCATGCGGGACTGCCCCTTTGTCACCTTATGCGAACTGGCTTAGGTAGAGGTCGGCGTAAGCGCCCTCGGCAGCCAGCAGCTCCTTGTGCGTACCCTGCTCGATGATATTGCCGTGGTCCATGACCAGGATGAGGTCGGCATCGACGATCGTCGACAGACGGTGCGCGATCACAAAGCTCGTGCGCCCGCGCATGAGCGCGTCCATAGCACGGCCGATGGCGAGCTCGGTGCGCGTGTCCACACTCGACGTCGCCTCGTCCAGGATGAGGATCGCCGGGTTGTTGAGCAGCACACGCGCGATGGTCAGCAGCTGACGTTGGCCCTGGCTGATGCTCTCGGCATCGTTAGCCACACGCGTGTCGTAACCCTGCGGCATAGTGCGCACAAAGAAGTCGACCTGAGCGGCACGTGCGGCCGCGACAATCTCCTCGCGCGTCGCCTCGGGACAGCCATAGGCGATGTTCTCGGCAATGGTGCCATCGAACAGCCAGGCGTCCTGCAACACCATGCCAAACTGCTGGCGCAGCTCGCCGCGGTCCATGCGGCTCGTGTCCACACCGTCGAGGGTAATGCGGCCACCGTCGATCTCGTAGAAGCGCATGAGCAGATTGATGAGCGTGGTCTTACCCGCACCCGTGGTTCCCACCACCGCGATCTTTTGGCCCGGCTCGGCGGTAAACGACACGTCGCGCATGAGCGGCTTGTCGGGCGCATAGCCAAAACGCACGTGTTCAAAGGCAATACGGCCCTCCACCTTGCCCGGCAGCTTGGCGGCGGCCGCCGGCAACGGATCGGCTTCCATCTCGGGCTCATCGAGCAGGTCGAACACGCGCTCCGCACTCGCCAGCGCGCTCTGCAGCGAGTTGAAAGTGAATGACAGCTGCGTCATGGGCTCGGATGCCTCGTAGATAAACTGGAAGAACGCCTGGAACACGCCGACGGTCATGTGGCCAGCAACCAGCATGCTGCAGCCCACCAGCGCAATCACGATCTGCGCCAGGCGGCCGATAAAGCGCACCGCGGGGCCGACGGCGTTAATCATGAAGTCGGCCTTGGTGCTCACGCGCGCCAGCTCCTTCGAAGCCTCGTGCACCTCGGCAGAACTCTGGCGCTCACGGTTGAACGCACGAATCACCAGACGGCCCGAGTAGCCTTCCTCGACCGCGCTCGTAATCTTGGACACCCACTCCTGGCGCTCGCCCGTCACATCGTGCGTGCGGCGCGAAACGACCTTCGTCACCAGCAGCGAAAGCGCCGTAAAGAACAAAAAGACAAGCGTGAGCGGCACGCTAAACACGAACATCACGCTCACGGCGCCCACCACGGTACCGATCGACACCAGAAGCTGCAGCAAGCCGCGCTGCATGCTCTCAGACATCTTGTCTAAGTCGTTGGTCGCACGGCTAACGACCTCGCCGGGACGATGCGCATCAAAGAAGGCAAGCGGCAGACGGTTGAGCTTTTGAGCGATGCGGTTACGCAGGTGCAGGTTAAGGCGTTCGGCCACGCTCGACATCAAAAAGCTCTGGAGCGCGTAGAACGAGGCAGCGGCCGTCCAGATCATAAAGTAGATGAAGATGGTCCTGCCGCAGTTCTCCCAGGTGATGTTGAAGGTGGTGTCGTTGGCAAACGCCACCTGAATGTGGCCCCACAGCTCATCGATCACGCGGGCGCTATATGCCGGCGCAGCGGTGTTAAAGATGGCATAGAACACGATGCTCGCGAACACGATATAGAAGCGCCAATGGTCACCGGCAGCCTCGCTCCACAGGCGGCGCACCGTCGCCCAGGTGTCGCGGGGTTTCTCGTCCTCGTCCTCGTCGTCCACATCGCGCATGCGCTCTGCCTCAGCGCGGGCGCGCTCGTCCTCGGCGCGTTCGTTTTCCTCGTAGAGCGCTTGGCGGCGAGCCTCGCGCTCGGCTGCAGCCTTGGCGGCCTCGTCCAGCTCGGGTGCTACGGCAGCCGTTTCCTCAACCAGTCCCGCGGCAACGGCGTCATCAACGCTGGCCTGCTTCCTGAGCTCCTCGGTCATGCTACTCACCTCCCTTCATCTGCGATTCCGCGATGGCGCGGTACACCTCGCAGGTTTCCATAAGCTCGCCATGCGTGCCCAAGCCCACAACCTCGCCGTCCTTGAGCACGACGATCTGGTCGGCGTGCAAGATCGTCGAGATGCGCTGGGCGATGATGAGCACCGCGGCATCGCGCGTCTCGTCCTGCAGCGCATGGCGCAGTGCCGCATCGGTCTTAAAGTCCAGGGCCGAAAAACTGTCATCGAAGATATACAGATCGGCATGCTTCATGAGCGCACGGGCGATTGCCAAACGCTGGCGCTGACCGCCCGAAAAGTTCGTGCCGCCCTGGGATACCGGCGTATCGAGCCCCTGCGGCTGATCGAGCACAAAGGTGCTCTGGGCAACCTGGAGCGCATGAAGCATGTCGGCCTCAGTTGCGTCTTCATTGCCAAAGCGCAGATTGCTTGCCACGGTGCCCGAGAACAGCCATGCCTTTTGCGGCACATAGGCAATGCGCCCGCGTATCTCGCCTTGCGAAAGCTCGCGCAGGTCGACGCCGTCTAGGCGAATGGCGCCCTTGGTGGCATCGTGGAAGCGCAGCAGGAGCTTGGCCACCGTCGATTTGCCCGAGCCCGTCGAGCCGACGATCGCGGTCGTCTGACCGCGGCGACAGGTAAAGCTCAGATTGCACAGCGTGTCCTCGTCGGCGTCGTCAAAACGAAACGACATATGATCGAACACGGCGACCGCGTCGGCTCCGTCTGCGGACTCAGGCGCCCCGTCGCCCAGCGTAGCCTTGCCGTCCACGATGCTCGGCTCGATTTCGAGCACCTGCTGCGCACGGTTGAGGCACGCCGCGGCGCGCGGAAGCGTCAGAATCACCATCTGCGCCATCATCACAAAGAAAAGAATCAGGATCGCGTATTCCAACACGGCCGAAATGCTGCCGATTTGCATGGCGTGGACGCCCACGCGGTTGCCGCCCACCCACAGCACCGCCACCTCGGCGATGTTCATCAAAAAGAAGCTGGAGCTGTCGAGGCCCACAAACAGGTGGTTGACCTTGATGGCGTTGGCCGCGTAATCGCTAAACACCTCGTCCAGGCGCTGCTCCTCGTGGCGCTCCTTGTTAAATGCGCGGATGACGCGCACGCCCACGATGTTCTCGCGCAGCACCACGTTCATGCGGTCGATAAAGCTCTGCAGGCGCATAAAAATCGGCGCGGCGTTAGCCACCGTAAAGACCGCCGCCACCAGCACGATCGCAACCACCACGCCAAGCAGCGTGCCCATGGCGGGATCGATGAACCAAGCAAAAATGATGCCTGCCACGGCCAAGAATGGCACCGGCAACACCAGCTGAATCGTCTGAAGGACAGCTTGCTGAATCACGTTGATGTCGTTGAGCGAGCGTGTGATCATCGAACCCGTGCCAAAGCGCTCAAAGTCGCTGGCGGACAGCTCGAGCGACTTGTCGTACACGGCATTGCGGATATCGCAGGCCACGTTGGCGGCCAGGCGCGCCGAAAGATAGCAGCCCAGCACCGTGCCGCCGCTGGCCATGCCGGTCGCGATAAGCATGTACAGGCCGTTACGTAAAATATAGTCGACATCGCCCGTGGTAATACCGGTGTTGACCATGTTCGCCAGCATCGTGGGAACCAACAGCGTACCGACGTTATCTATCAGCACCGCAAACAGCGTCACCGCAATCAGACCGCGGTACGGCCTCATAAACCTCATTAAGAGTCGCATGTGTCCCCCTCGCCCTTATCGTCAGCCTCGTTCTCGGCGGCCACTTGCCGTTTAAATGCCTCGCACTCTTCGTTCAGAACATGGGAGAATTTACCGACCAGGCGCATGATCTCGCGCTGTTCCCACGGCTCGAGCGCTTCGAATGCCTGTTGCTCGGCTTTTTGCGCCGGTAACGCGTAGCGCTTGGCAAACCGCACGCCTTCTTCGGTCAATCGCACAACCTTGTTCTTACGACTGCCCTCGGCAAACTCCAACGTCGCAAGCCCTCGCGCCCTAAGCGTCTTGATCGCCGAATTGATGGTCTGTTTGCTGTAGAACCATTCACTCGTCAGCCGACTCACGGCAACGCTTCCGCCCGCTGCACTCGTGTCGACGAGCATCCAGTAGGCGCAGTCCGAAAGACCGCAGGTACGCGCGAACTCCGAATAGATACGGTCAAGCCCGTTAAGCATCCGGTCGAAATCGACCAGGCTAACTGCACTATTCATCTCTCCCACCATTCGATAGTCCGAGTTTTGACCAATTTATATCTCTACATTAGTCCGAGTTTTGACTATCGTCAATACGCTCGTTGTTTATGGTCGGCTCTACATAAGCATATCGACAAAAAAGACCGCCGGCGCGGGGGCGGCGCCGGCGGTCACGCGAGAATAGCGATGTGTTTGCCCGTTAGGCAGCGACGGCCTCGTAGACCGTTGCGCCCGCAAAGCTGTCGTGCAGGCTCTTGCCGCAGATCCAAGGTAGCTCGACGACCTCGCAGACCGTGTTGACCAGCTCGGAGCAATCAGTAAAGTGGCCCTTATCGTTGAGGGTCTCGCAATCCTGAACACGCCAATAGCCATCGGTGTGCGTGATGTAGTACTCGTGATCGTTGATCGACACGAAAGCGCGCGTCTTGGAACGCAGCAGCTTCAGAAATCCTTCGAAGTCAGTCTCGACGACATCTCCAGCCTGGAACATGATAGTTACCTCCTGGCCCAGCGCCACCACAGCGCATTGATTAACGTTGGTACCCCTTTAGTAAAACCTTTATCAATTGATATGCGCCCCTGTTTTAGGCAAGTGGTAAAAAACCGCAGGGTAGACGGGATAAAACGTTTAACCATCTCATCAGTTTCTCACATTCTTGCCGCAGTTTTATGCAAGCCGACTTTTCCGATTGGTGGCTATTGCTGTTTGGGCCCTCTGCGCGATTACGGCTACGGCACGACGGGTAAGAACGGAGCATCTGCAACGTCATCGCTAGGAGAACCCATGGAGACCATCGAAGCGCTCATCCATCGCCGTAGCTGCCGCAACTACAGCGATCGCCCCGTCGAGGCAGAAAAGCTCGCACGCATTATCGAGGCAGGCCAGTACGCGCCGAGCGGCATGGGGCGTCAGCCGGTCACGTTCGTCGCCGTCACCGACCCCGCGACCGTCGAGCGTCTCTCGCAACTCAATGCGCAAGTCATGGGCAGCAACGGCGATCCCTTCTACGGGGCCAAGACTGTTGTGGTAGTGCTCGTCGACCGCAGCGTGCCCACGCACCTGGAAGACGGCTCGCTCGCCATGGGCAACCTGCTTAACGCAGCCTATGCGCTGGGCGTCGATTCGTGTTGGATCCACCGCGCGCACGAGGTCTTTGACTCACCCGAGGGACTGGAACTGCTGGCCAAGTGGGATCTGCCCGCCGACGGAAGCTTGCGCGGTGTGGGCAACTGCATTCTGGGCTACGCCGAGGACACCCTTCCCAAGGCCAAGCCTCGCCGCGACAACGTGGTGTATGTTCCGCCGTTCTAACGAACGGCGGACCCGTTGACGCTGCGCGAGCCGCATTAACGCCAATCTGACGTTCAATTTCGAGGGCGCGACCAAAAGGTCAGCGCCCTCTCATTTCACGTCACCTTGGCGCAAATGCGGCCCGCTCGCTCATATGACCCAATCCACTGTCAAGGGCCACAATGGCCCCGCCGAC
>DXZV01000189.1 GCA_019419485.1 Collinsella sp. | reverse complement strand
GACGCCCATCAGGAACACGGCGTCGTAGCCCTCGTCGGCGACCTTGTCGGCGAGCGCGGTCATCTTCTTGCCGGTCTCGTAGAGCGCCTTGCCGTCCTCGAGATAGCCCTCCTGGTCGAAATGCATGATCTCGATCTTCTCGGTTTCCTTCATTTGTCTCTCCTTTCTGGGGTTGTTTCCACATCCCCCATGCCAACGGGCATCAAAACCCGCTTACATTCCGTAACACTCAGCCGCTTTGGCCTTAAGCGCATTGACTGACTCTTCGTAGCCCTCTGCCTTGACCTCCATTTGCTTGGAGACGGCATCGAGATACGGGTGCACGTTCCATGACTTCAGACGCTCGGCGATCATGGCCGCAATCGTCTGGAAGAACACAAGATTGGGAATTGCGCTGAGCAGCGGAGCCACCTGAGGCACCGCAACCTCGTGAGCCCTACCCTTGGGATGGGCCGTGAGCAGCACCGTTTTTGCCGTAACGTTCGATAGCGCATCGGCGATATTCGCAAGACGCTCCGACCCCTGCGGATCGTCGACGATAAACACCAGATAGCCCGGAACGATCTGCATCTCGGGACCGTGGACGAACTCCTCGCCTTCGTGATGCATGGCAGGAATCTTGATGGTCTCGCTCAGCTTGAGCGCTGCCTCCTCGGCAACACCATAGTTGGGGCCGTTGCCGACGACCATGGCGGGCATGTGCTCAGAAAGCTCGAGCATGTGACCTTGGACATATGCCTCGGCGGTCTTGCACATCACGGCATTAGCCTGGATAGCCTCGCGCAGGTCATCAAGACGCTGAGCAACGCCCTTGGCGTCAATCGTTCCGCGCGCCTGACCGCCGCAAATACCAAAGAGCACCAGGTACTCAACGAGAACCTCGACGCCCAGAGTCACAAAGTCCACCGACTCGACGCCCACACCGTAGTCAAGAACGATGTCAGCGTGTTCCTTGATGGGTGCCTCGACGTTTGCCGTGAGCGCAACTGCAGCCATATCGTGTGCGCGCATGTAATCGAGCGCCGCAATCGTATTGGTTGAATAGCCGCTCTGCGAGACGGAAATGTTAAGCGCATGCTGTGGATAGGTGTGTTCAAAATCGACGAAGGCCTCGGGCGTCACAACGGACACCTGCATCTGCAGCGCATCTTGCAGGTAATCGCGGGCGCAATCCGCAGCATGGCGCGACGAACCCGAAGCAACGATGCGCAGCGCGTCAAAAGAACCGGACTGGAAAATATCAACGAGCTGCGCTACCAGCTCAGACGAACGCTCGAGGTTCTCTCCCATACGCACATGGGCAAGCTGAACGTAATCGAGCATCTTCATCGTCTCACCTCGTAACAAATCATTAGTATTTGATACCAATCACAGTTACAGATTACGGCTTTTTGATACCTCTTTGTCGATTAATTTATCCCCTTCGGCGAACGGTCGATTTTGAGCCATGTAAGGTTGTATATACAGCTGACCCAACGATCAAAACTGGTTAGTTTCCCAGCCGTTATTCACAAAATACCAGCTAGTACGTATAGGTGTAGCCGCCCGTATCGCCACGATTGAAGGACTTTACATACTCGATAGCCTGACCGCTCGCGTCATAGCTCACGCATTCCAAAAGCAAAACAAGATCGCCCTGTTCCAGTCCAAGGAGGCCGGCATCTCGTGCGCCCAGCGCTTCGATATCGAGCTTTTCCTGTGCCATGACTGGCTTTCGGCCCAGCATCTCATAGGTCTCGTACAAACTGAAGACCGACACGTCAATATCTTCGATGGTTGGGAACAGCAGGCAGGGAATCAGCGCCGTCTCAATCGATACGGGGCTACCGTTTATGCAGTTCAGGCGTCGAACGGAATAGAGCAGGTCGTCCTCGGCGATGCCAAACAGGTCGGCGTAATATGGCCCCGCATAACGCTTGGAACGCGCGAGAATACGGACGGACGGCTCGCCGCCCGAAGCACGGACCGATTCACGGAAACCGACCGTGCGTTCAAAAAAAGCAGGTACTTTCTGCGCCACAAAGGCACCTTTTCCCCGAACACGGCGAATCTGCCCGCGCCGAACCAGCTCATCGACAGCGCTTCGGATGGTCAAGCGTGTCGTACCAAATTCCTCGGCGAGGTCTTTTTCGGACGGAATCATGGAACCCGTGGGATATGCACCGCGCTCGATACGTTCCTCGATGCAGCGTCGAATGCGCATATAAACCGGGGTGGCATCTACTGTTTCAGCCATTGTTCACCTGCCACGCTCCTCATGCCGTTCTCTTCGCCGTTATCGGCAAAGCGGAACTTTGTGGGCAAAATCACCGATTTGCAATGCTCCACAAAACGCATGTCCTTATCAAATTCGATCGAGCTCTCATAGAACACCGGCGTTCCCTCTTCTTGCTGGAGCAGCTCGGCCTCTTCGACGTTCAAACGCGAGATGGAGATATGCTCACGTCCATGCTCAACGCGCACGCCACCTTCTTTGAGCAAGACATCGTAAAGGCTCTCACACTCAAAATCGTGCTCGGGAAGCGATGGGCACAGGGACAGGTTAACGTGAGCGGTCTCGATTGACGCCGGCTCGCCCTCAATAAGTCGAACGCGCTGCATGCGGAGCAAGGGAGCGCCTACAGCCACCCCAAGCTTGTCGGCAAGCGCCTCATCCGCCTCGATGGTCCCGGTGGAAACCAGACGAGAAGAGGGGTGCAGGCCGGCAGTCCGCACAGCATCGGAAAAGTTATACGTTTCCTGGAAGATGTTCAGCGGCTTGGGAGGACACACATACGTGCCCGATCCGCGACGGCTCTCGAGCGTTCCACACGAGATAAGCCGCGTGATACCGGCACGCAACGCCGTACGCGAAACGCCAATCTCTTCGCACAGCACGCGCTCGGCCGGCAGGCGATCGCCGCCGGCAAGCTGATGGTGCTGGATATACCAAAGAATTCCCTCAACAGCATGATCTTTGGGGGGAATTGCATAAGATTCGCCTGCCATTGCACAGACTCCTCATTCAGAAACGTATGCCGCCAAAATTAGGCCAGCCCTCCCATGGCATCAAATTCTGCCTTGATCTTCTCGGCGACATTCCGATACGACTTATATAGACTTGAATCGCGTTTGACTTCGTCGGTCATAACGGGAATCTCTAATTT
>DXZV01000188.1:1693-3213 GCA_019419485.1 Collinsella sp. | reverse complement strand
CACGGGAACACATCGAGTTGCAGCAGGTCGGCGGTAGACAGCCCACCAAACACATGACGCAGGCCAAACGCGTCCTGGACCGACTCGCAAATCTCGCGTAGGTCGTCGGCAGCCGCGGCATCGCCCGCCCACTCGCGGACGACGGCAATGCAATACGGCGCATAGGCAGGCGCAATATGGTCGGAGAGCTTTTGCAGCGCAGCAGCCGGCACCAGCGATGCCGAGGCCGTCAGCAGCACATGGGCGGCAAAATCCTGCAGCGAATCACGCTCGAACAGCGCACCCTCAAAACCCGTGCGCTGACGCACAAAAGCAGCAAGGCTGTCGGCGGCCTCAAACTTATGAGCCAGCTCCGCCAGCGCCTCCGGGCCTTCGTGCAACAGCATGGTCAGGCACGAGCGCACAATAAACGGCATGGTGGCAGCACTGGGACCGGAGCCGCCAAACATGGCAGCCAGCAGGCCCAGCTCGACATCGGCCGCGCACGCAGGCGCGGGCATGCACTTAGAAAACTTGGCGACGCGATTCTTGGCGACAAAGAACGACTTGTGCGCCTGCAGCGCCTTACGAATATCCCGTGCGTTCGAAGCCCCCAGCTGATCGGCCAGCAGCGACAGATAGTCCGCCGAGAACTGATCGGCGTACAGCTCAACATCGGCCAGCCAATCGCCCTCAAGGCCGCCACGCCCCTGCTGGCGATACACCAACATGTCGCTCGTAGTGTCCTCGCGGGCAATAAGGCGCTTGACCTCAAACATATGCCCGTCGCAAGCCTCCACAAAGCGCACCGGACGCGGCAAGCGCTGCTCTACCGCTTCGCCAAAGCCGCCCTCGGCAAGCTCGGCAAACGTGGCGGCAAACTCGCCCTCAGCGTCGTGCCACACCACCACGCGGCGCTCACGGCAATCGGGCAGCGGCTGTTCAAAGCGCGCTGCCAGCTCTTCAATTACATCGAACTTTGCCATCTAACAATCCCACTGTCATACCGGTCAAAACAATTCGCGTAACGCGTAATCACGTGTGCATTATTTTATCTTTGCCAACACATCCTGGAACTTGGCATAGTTGACCTTAACGCCGTCGTCCAGGTCGATCTTGATCATCTGGTCGGCCAGGTGATGCAGCTTTTCCTCGTAGGCAACGGTCTCGGTCAGCTGATCCTTGAGCTTTTTGATGCGCTTGGTCAGCGCGACCTTCTCGCCGCGCTCGGCCGTGGCCAGCGCGTCCTCGGCGTCGGCGATCTGCGAACGATAGCGCTCCTGCTGCTCGTGCACGTAGTCGGTGCGAATGCGCGCCAGCAAATCGGGCGTGTAGCGGTGCATGTACACTAGAGCCATAAAGCCGTTCTTTTTACCCGAGTCGAACAACCAGTAGATGGGACGTTTCTTGTAGGTCTGGCAGTGGTCCTTAAAGAAGTCCTTCAAAAAGTAGGTGCGGATGACCTCGCGCGAAGTGCCCTTGCCGCCGAGCGCCTCGGCAATAAAGGTCAGGTTCTGCTCGATCGTTTCCTCGCCGTACAC
>DXZV01000188.1:0-1683 GCA_019419485.1 Collinsella sp. | reverse complement strand
GTCGTCGTCAAAGTACTCGTCATCGGTAATGGGCAACACGTTGTCGCCATCGGGCATAAAGGTCACGTGATCGGGATCGGGCATCTTGGCCAGATAGTCAGAGACCGTGGCACCCTGATCGGCCAGGACCAGACCGTCCACGTCCAGCGAATAGCGGCCAAACATGCAGCCCACGGCATAGCTAATGAGCGAGGTGATCTCATCGCGCTTGGTGCGCACATACTTGTTGCCCTTATAGCTCTCGGGGATCTCGTCGGCGGTATCGAAGATGCGCGCCACCGATACGTACTTGTCCTCGACCTCGATGGGCACCTCCCCCTCCATGTTGTAGATCTTGGCAAAGATTCGGTTGAGCTCCTCCTCGTTAGCGCGAAGCTGCTCAAAGCGAGCATTGACCTCGGCCTTGCGAGCCTCGTATTTATCGGCGAGCAACGTTGCCATATCTCTATCCCATCCAATCAGGACCGATTAAAAGCCCAATAAAACTAGCTAAGTCAACATAGACAAGTCTACCCGACAGCAAAGCTTCTAGCGCCCCGTGCAGAGCATTCGCAAGCACCATTTTGAGAGTACGCCCACTACAGGCCGACCCCGCTTTGCAGCCAATATGTATTAACTTACTCCACCAGTCCCACCATTTGTTGAGCAACAAGTGCGAGCGGTAACACAAACGGTATAGATGTCACTATTTTCCTTATTATTGTGACTATTCCACAAAAAAGCGTATATTATGTTGCTTACAACCAACTAGGAGGTGCTCCTTATGTTGTTAGAGTTCAGCTTTAAAAACTTCCGCTCCGTTAAGGACGAGGCCGTGTTGTCAATGCTGCCCGTCAATTCCTACAAGGAGCATCAGGAGAATGTCCACCCCTGCAGCATTCCCGGTACCGGCACGGACGGCGTGCTCACCGCGGCGGCCATCTACGGACCCAACGCTTCCGGAAAGACCAATCTGTTGCGAGCGGTTCACTTCTCTCGCAACCTCGTTCTGGGCATCACGCATCCGGCCCATCTGCCCCGACGTCAAAACTTTGTTGGCAACAGCGATCCAACAACCTTTAGCTATACGTTCTACACCGACGGCACTCGCTACGAGTACGAATTCGCCCTAGACGACGATGGCGCCCTCAGCGAGACGCTCAGCGTAAGCCCCAAGGCCAAACGCCTTGTCTACGAGAGGTTCCGCAACGACGATGGCACGTACTCCGTCAAGCAAGGCTCCAAATATACCGGCATATCTACCAAGCTCAAGGGCTATACGGATCCCGGGTTTGTTCTTGGCATGCTTGCAAACTACGGTATCGAGCCCTGCGTTAAGGCGATGCGCTGGTTTGTCGACAACCTGGTTGTAGCCAATCGCGAAGCCCCTATTCCCGATGCGGAGCTCATGGACAAGCTCGCTGCGTTGGGCGAGACAAAATTCAAAAAGGTCATCAAGGCCATTAGCTCCGCGGACCTGGGCATTACCGGGGTGCAGCTTAAAGTCGACGACATGACCGAGGATGAAAAGAGCGCCCAAAAGGAAAACGCCGACAAACTCGCCGCCGTATTCGAAGCGCTCACGGGCCAAAAACCCAACGGTGTCGAGATACCCGATAAAAAGGTAGCCATGCAGTTCCGGCATGAAATTGGCGGACATAACGTTGGCTTTGGCCTTGACGACGAATCCCTTGGAACAAGGAC
>DXZV01000187.1:2086-3235 GCA_019419485.1 Collinsella sp. | reverse complement strand
ACTTGCAGCGACGGACCTCGGGACGCTCTTACACCACGTCTGCGCGCGCCACCACCCCGTGGACAAAAAATGCCAAATATGAGTACTGTTGCCAAGATAGTCACATATTCTTTAGGTCAAATAGGCTCTCTAACGATATTTATTATCGATAAAGAGCCTATTTTATTGGACCTATGAGGAATTACATCATCTAATTTTTGAACAAATGTAGACTTTTGACACCCATACGTAGCAAAATTGATGTTACTAAATTGGTGACAGTACACACATTTGGCATTTTTTGACCACAGGGGTTGCCAGCGCCGCGGTTTCGCCCTTTCTGCGCCGAAGCGATACACTGTTATCGTTTGATTTCTTCGCTCAAGGAGGATGCGCATGCCGTGCACAACGATTTTGGTTGGTAAGAACGCGAGCTACGACGGGTCGACGTTGGTTGCCCGCAACGAGGACTCGTCCAACGGGGTGTTTGAGCCCAAGCGTATGCGCGTGGTGCATCCCGACGAGCAGCCGCGCGTCTACACGAGCGTCCTGAGTCACCTGACCGTTGAACTGCCCGATAACCCCATGCGCTACACGAGCGTCCCCGATGTTGTCCCGGGCCACGGCATCTGGGCCGAGGCCGGTTTCAACGAGCTCAATGTGGGCATGTCCGCAACCGAGACGCTCACCACCAACGAGCGCGTCCGCGGTGCCGACCCGCTTGTGGACTACGTGCCCGCCAAGGGCAACGAGGGTGAGGACGGCTATGTGCCGGCGCAGCCTGGTGGCCTGGGTGAGGAGGATATGGTGACCCTGGTCCTGCCCTACGCCAAGTCCGCCCGCGACGGCGTTCGTATCCTGGGCGACCTGCTCGAGCGCTACGGCACCTACGAGAACAACGGCATCGCCTTTAGCGACGTGGACGAGATCTGGTGGCTCGAGACCATCGGCGGCCACCACTGGATCGCCAAGCGCGTGCCCGACGACGCCTATGTGACCATGCCCAACCAACTGGGTATCGACAGCTTTGACCTGGATGACGCTGAGGGCGCCCAGGCCGACCACATGTGCTCCGCCGACCTGCGCGCCTGGATGGCCGAGTGGCATCTGGACCTGACGCTTGGCGTCGATGGCGACGGCCCGGCCGTGGTCTTTAACCCGCGCGAGGCC
>DXZV01000187.1:0-2076 GCA_019419485.1 Collinsella sp. | reverse complement strand
GGGTACGGAGTACGACTGCTCCGGCAGCAAGGGCACGCCCGCCACGCGCGGCGCCTATCGTCCCATCGGCATCAACCGCAACGGTCAGCTCGCCGTGCTGCAACTGCGCCCCTATGCACAGCCGGCGTATCGCGCCGTACAGTGGATGGCCTTTGGCTCTAACTCGTTTAACGCGCTCGTGCCGCTGTACGCCAATGTCGAGACCATGCCCGAGTACTATGCCGACACGCAGGCCCGCGTGACGTCGGAGAATTTCTATTGGGCAAATCGCCTGATCGGTGCCTTGGCCGATGTTCGCTTCCACGAGTGTGGTCGCGCGGTCGAGGATTATCAGGAGAAGGTCGGCGGCATGGGCCACAAGCAGATTCACGACGTTGACGCTGTCGTAGCCGCACTGCCCGAGACTGAGGTGCCTGCCGAGCTCGCCCGCGCCAACGAGGCCTTTGCCGAGCTCGTGCGCGTGGAGACCGATGCTCTGTTGGGCAAGGTGCTCTACACCACGAGCTGTGCCATGAAGAATTCCTTCGCGATGAACGATAACGTAAGGTAAAGACGGCCTTGCAGCGAGCGAGCGGGGCAAACGCCGTCAAAGGCTTTGCCCCGCTCGATTTCTATCTTGGCGGCAAAACGATTTTGTGTCGTTCGCTCAATCTTGGGTACAAGAAGGCCAATGCAGTTGTTCACGATTGGAGCCAACCATGGTTATGAAATTCGATCAGCTTGTTAACGGTGCCATCAACGTGGGCTTCGGCGCCGCCGCCGTTGCCGTCGAGGGCGGCAAGAAGGTCCTCGACGACCTCAATACCAAAGGCGAGCAGGTTCGCAAGGACGCCGGCACTCCCGATATCGCCCGCAGCGTGTCCGACATGTTCGAGCAGGCCGGTGGCACCATTTCCGACCTGACCGAGCGTCTGGGCATGCAGGGTGAGACTGCGGCGCAGCGCGTGCTCGACGAGCTCATCCTGGCCCGCGTCCGCGTTATGACCGCCCCCGAGCGCACGGCCTTTTTGGCCCATGTGCGCGACATCGTCGATTCGGTCGAGGACAACGTGACTTCGGTGCCCGTCGAGTCCGTTGAGCCCGACGATGCAGAGGACACCGAAGAGGCCGAGTAGCAGCGCAGATGGCAGATTCCACCACCGATTACAACAATCTAGATCCCTTGGGTGACGAGGCGGCGGTTGTCGATGAGGTCGATGCCGCCGTCTCGGGCGCTCGCAAGAAGCCGCGTGCTGTCGATATGGTTCCCGAAGAGCCCGACGCGATGGCGCCGGACGAGGAATACCAGCTCACGCCGGCAGGCCGCCGCGAACGCATTGGGCAGATCGTTCGCCTGATCAAAAAGTACCGCGTATGGGATAACCTCACGCCGGTGCGTCTGCGTCGTCTGCTCGAAGAGCTCGGCCCCATGTTCGTCAAGATGGGGCAGATCCTGGCCAACCGGTCCGAGATTTTGCCGCAGCGGTTTTGCGACGAGCTGCGCCGCCTGCGCTCCGACGTAGACCCGGTGCCGTATGAGGTAGTGCTCCGCTGTCTGGAAGAGGAGTACGGCCAGCGCCTGGGGCAGATGTTCGACGCGATCGACCCCAACCCGCTCGGAAGCGCGTCGCTCGCGCAGGTACACCGTGCCCGCCTGGTGACGGGCGAGGACGTGGCCGTTAAGGTGCAGCGCCCCGGCGCGCAACAGGTCATGGCACAGGACATCGACATCATCCGTTCGGTGGTGCGCATCGTTTCCAAGTTCGTCAACACCGACCAGTTTGTTGACTTACACGGCGTGGTCGAAGAGCTGTGGACCTCGTTTCGCGAGGAGACCAACTTTTTGGCCGAGGCAAAAAATCTCAACGATTTCTATGACTTCCACAAAAGCGTGCATGGCGTTTCGTGTCCCAAATCCTACCTGGACCTTTGCACCGAACACGTCGTGGTCATGGACTACATCGACGGCATCTCCATTGCCGATCCCGAGCGCCTGGTGGCCGAGGGCTATGACCTGGAAAAGATCGGCTCGGCGATCGTCGAAGACTATTCGACGCAGGTGCTCGACGACGGCTTTTTCCATGCCGACCCGCATGC
>DXZV01000186.1:2306-3244 GCA_019419485.1 Collinsella sp. | reverse complement strand
CGAGACCGACGATGCTGGCAAGACCACCAGCGAGGCCGAGGAACTGACGACGAGAATAAGCCTGATCGAGCATGATCTTCCTTTCATACATGCGACTCGCGGGCACCCTGCCCGCTTTGCTGTTTGGAAAGATACGGCCCCGACCGGGCATCGCCCGCGCCAACTACGGTTTTTTACGGGCATCTGATAGACCCTTACCGCAAGCGCGACTCGGCTTTACAAACGAATAACAAACCCGCCGCCAAACATGACCCGCCTTTTACACCGATAAAAAGAAGTTGCGGTGAAATAGTTCCTGTTTGGCTGTTAGGCAGCCGATTCTAGGAACTATTCCACCGCAACTTAGATTGGGAAACCGCGTAATCTTAAAGTTCGAGCTCGTTGAGGCGCAGGATCGCCACGATATAGATCTTGAGCGCCTGCTTGAGCTGCTCCTCGTTGGCGCACTCGTTGGGGCCGTGCATCTGGCCGCCCCATGCGGGCAGCTCCAGGCCGGTCTCCTCTGGGCCAAACGAGACGGCGCGGGCAAAGTTGCGCGCGTACGTGCCGCCGCCCATGGCAAAGGGCTCGGCATGCTTGCCCGTAAACTCGTTATAGGTATCGATAAGCGCCTTCACGGCCGGATCGTCGGCAGACACTGAGAACGGCACCTTTGCGCGACCCACGCGATACGTCACGCCAAAGCGGCCCACGAGCGGCTCGAGCTGCTCGCAGATGGTATCGGCACTGGTGCTATCGGGGAAGCGCACGTCGATGACCTGCTCAATGTAGCCATCCACCACGCGGATGACGCCGGGGTTGCACGTGAGCGGGCCAAACGCCGCGCTCGTCGCATCGATACCCAGGCCGCGACCATAGGCGTCCGCATGCACAAAGGCCAGAAACTTGACAAACTCGTGCTCGGCAGGCGTCAGCAGGCGCTCGTCACGGGCACCAAA
>DXZV01000186.1:1437-2296 GCA_019419485.1 Collinsella sp. | reverse complement strand
GGCCGACGGCATTGATCGTTCCCTCGGGCATCGAGGCATGACCGCCAATGCCGTGGGCAAAAATCTGCGTATGGCCGTTATCGAGCGCCGTAATCTTCAGGCGGTCGACGTTCTCGACCGGGGCAGGCAGTTCATCGGCGGCAATCGCAAGCTCACAGATAGACTGCGACGGGATAGCGTTGCTCGCCTCGGCACCGCTCCACGATACGATGCGCCCGCCATCGATCTTGGGGCTCACAAACGTCGCCCCAAACTGGCCCTTCTCGGCATTGCAGACCGGGAACTCGGCATCGGGCGTAAACAAAAAGTCGGGGTCTGCGTGGTTCTCCAGATAATGGTGAACGTCGGACATGCCCACTTCCTCATCGCAGCCCAGCAGCGCGCGGAAGGTATAGCGCGGCACAATGCCGTGCTTGAGCAGGTACGCGCCGGCGTAGAGCGACAACACTGCCGGGCCCTTGTCGTCGATCACGCCGCGGCCGAGCAGCCAGCCCTCGCGACGCTCCATCGCAAACGGGTCGGTGTTCCAGCCGGGGCCTGCGGGCACCACGTCCACATGGCAGATGGTCGCGAGTTGCTTATCGCCGCGGCCCGGAATATCGGCAATGCCCACATAGCCCTCGTCATCGCTCGTCTGGTAGCCGAGCTTTTGTGCAATGCCGAGCGCGCAATCGAGCGCATCACGGACCGGGCGGCCAAACGGCGCACCGGGCTCCGCACCGGCAGCAACGGCCACAGACGGATAGCTCACCAGCTGCTCGATATCGGCGACGACATCCTCCCAGACCTCGTCGACATACTCGGCAACGCTCTGCTCCACCTGATTCATGGACGACCTCCTTACCAATGAGAAGCGGGC
>DXZV01000186.1:0-1427 GCA_019419485.1 Collinsella sp. | reverse complement strand
CCCCTCACATCACGTCATTAGATAGCGAAGAGTTTAGCAAGCTCGGCCACCGAGTGCACCACCGCATCGGCACCCGCCGCATCGTGCTCGCCCGGCGCCGCCGCGCCCGAATAGATGCCAATGCACGGCACGCCCATCGCGTGCGCGCCCTCCACATCGTTAAAGCGATCGCCGATCATCACGGCATCGTCGGCCGTCGCGCCGAGCGCCGCCAGGGCATCGCGGACCGAATCGGCCTTGGTCTCGCGGCCCTGCGGCGGATTCATGCCAACCACCGCCTCAAACTGAGAAAGCCCGAGCTCACGCACCATGTCGATGCACTTGGCCTCCATGCGCGACGTCGCCACGGCCATACGCTTGCCTTGGGCGACCAACCCATCCAGCAGCTCGGGGATCCCATCGAACACGGGGTACTCCTCCGGTCCCAGTTCATCAAAAAAGGCGCGATACTCGTCGGCCACCACCAGCGACTCCTCGCGGGAAAAGCCGTAAAAGTCGTAAAAGCTCTTCCACAGGGGCGGCCCGATCATGCGGCGCAGGTCACCCATCTGCGCCTCCGAAAACCCGCGCGCAGCCAGCGCCTTGCGCGTCGAGGTCATCACCGCCCGACCCGTATCTGCCACCGTGCCGTCGAAATCGAACAGCACGACCGGCCGCCTACATATCTCCAGTGCCTCCATCGGCATTCCTCTTCCCCAGTTGACGATTTCCACACCGACACTTCAAACTGTTGACTATTCAACAATTGAACCTAGTAATGTGGAACGACTCTACTATACTTGTCGCACTTTGCTCTCAGAAGGCGGCGCGCAAGCGCCCCAACGAAAGGTGCAATTATGTCTTTTGCCATCATAACCGACTCCACGTCGGACATCTCCCCCGCCCGCGCCCAAGAGCTCGGCATTTACGTGATTCCACTGCATGTGATTATCGAGGGTGAGGACCTGCTCGACCAAGTGCAGATTACCGCCGAGGAATACGTCGCGCGCATGGCCGGTTCCGAGCAACTGCCGCACACCTCGCAGCCGAGCGCCGGCGAGTTCAAGGCACTCTTTGACCGCGTGCGCGCCGACGGCCACGACAGCGCCATCTTTATCTCGCTGTGCAGTGAGTGGTCTGCCTGCTATGCCAACGCCAGCCTGACGGCCGAAACGCACGAGCTCGACGTGCGCTGCATCGATTCGCGCACCGGTTCGGGCGCCGAGGGTTTGCTGGTGGAGTACGCGCTGGCCATGCGCGAGGACGGCCGCAGCCTGGACGAGACCGAGGCGCAGATCCGTGCGACGCTGCCCGACGCCCATCTGCTGCTGATTCCGCGCACACTCGAGAACCTGGTCAAGAACGGCCGCGCGCCCAAGCTCGCTGGCCAGCTGACGCAGATGCTCAACATTCGTCTGGCCGTTTCGCCGGAGTGGAAATCGGGCGAG
>DXZV01000185.1:234-3274 GCA_019419485.1 Collinsella sp. | reverse complement strand
GCCCAGGGCATCGGCAATGGCCGCGGCCTCGTCAAAGGTGAGCGAGTGGCCGTCCACGCGATGCAAAAACTCGGCCAGCGACATACCGTCGACATACTCCATGACCAGGTAGGCATAGGCGGTGTCATGCGTAAAGTCGATGACCTGCACGATATTGGGATGTTGAAGCATGGCGGCAGTGTGCGCCTCGCGCAGGACATCCATGATGTCGCTGGCGGGCATGCCGGCGCCGTTGATAAGGGGGATGCGCTTAATGGCGACGCGGCGGCGCAGGTGCGTGTCGCGGCAAATCTCGATGGAGCCAAAACCGCCGGTCGCAAGTGTCTCGAGCGGCTGGTACCGCTTAAGCAGCTCGCGAGAGCTGGTGCCCTCCAAAGGAACGTCCGGCGAGAACCGGGCGGTATGTTGCGAGAAAAGCGGCATGGCCAACCCTCGTGCGTTTAAAGTTCGTTTGCGAGTGGCGGGCGCGGAGCCGAGCCGTTCGCGGTGGCATAGATGCTGCTAGTGTAGCACGCTCGGGCGGATGGCGAGGATAACGGGATGTGAGGCTGCCTGTCTGGCTTGGCCTTAGCGCTTTTTCTTGTTCTTCTTCTGCTTGCGCTTGGTCTCCTGGGGCTTGTCGCCCTGTTTGGCTTCGGCAGCGGCCTTTTCTGCCTTCATCTTCTTCTTGGTCTCGATGCGGAGTTTTTTGTTGATGCGCGCCTTAAGGAAGGGACCGAACTGCTCGGCATCGCCACGGACGAAGGTGTCCTTGGGGATCGCCACACCCTGGTCGGCGAACATGGCCACAAAGATGCGCTCGCCGTCGAGCACGTGGTCGAGCTTCTCAAACGGGAAGAACTGCGACTTGCCGCTCTTGCCCCATACCATCAGGCCGTCCTCGTTGGCGGCGACGCGGCGATAGCGGCCGCCCATGGACTCGTCGGCCTCGACGGCATCGATAAAGTCGCGGGCGAGCGTGTGGTGCAGGTTTTTGCTCCACCAGGCCAAAAAGGCGCCGAACACGATCAGGACGACGCCGAACTTGATCCAGTTGCCGCCGGCCACCAGCATACCAATGCCGAGCAGCGCGGCAATTGCTGAGGCGACATACAGCGAGCCGCGACGCCTGGGCGAGGCAACCAGGCGGGCGAAGTCGGTGACCAGATCGTTTTCGTACTGGTACTCGTTGAGGTACAGGATGCCGTCGTCGGCTGCTGCCTGCTTCTCGAGCGCGACCTCGATCTGGTCGGCTGCTTCGGAGGGAACGAGGTTGCTCTCTGCGTCTGCCATGCTCTTTGGACTCCTATCGCGGCGGGCTCGCCGTACGGGTTATTATGAATGCAGTATGCCGTGCGACCGCATGGCCGTCGCGGCAACAAGACTCAGTATACCCGGGGGAGCACCCATGGAATCGTTGTATCGAAAGTATCGCCCGTTCACCTTCGACTCCGTGGTGGGCCAGCAGCATATCGTCTCGACGCTCGAGCACGCCATCACCGAGGGGCGCCTGTCCCATGCGTACCTGTTCTGCGGACCGCGCGGCACGGGTAAGACCACCATGGCGCGCATCCTTGCCAAGGCGCTGCTGTGCCGTAATGCCGAGGCGGCGCGCGCCGAGGGCGCAAGCGGCTGCATGCCCGACGGCACCTGTGAGGAGTGCGAGCTCATTGCCGAGGGCAACCACCCGGACGTCTACGAGCTCGATGCCGCAAGCCGCACGGGCGTGGACAACGTGCGCGAGGAGATCATCAACTCCGTCAACTTTGCCCCGGTGCGCGGCAAGTACAAGATCTATATCATCGACGAGGTCCACATGCTCACAACGGCGGCGTTCAACGCGCTGCTCAAGACGCTCGAGGAGCCGCCGGCGCACGTGATCTTTGTGCTGTGCACCACCGACCCGCAAAAGATTCTGGAGACCATCCTCTCGCGCTGCCAGCGCTTCGATTTCCATCGCATTGGCAACGAGGATATCGAACATCGCTTGTCCTACGTGTGCGAGCAGGAGGGCTTCGATTACGACGACGAGGCGCTGGCCATCGTGGCGCGCCATGCCAAGGGCGGCATGCGCGACGCGCTCTCCACGCTGGAGCAGCTGAGCGTTTTTGGCAATGGTTCCGTGCATGCGGACGATGCCCGCTCGCTCTTGGGCGAGGTTTCGGACCAGATTCTGGGCGAGTTTTCCCGCGCCATTGCCGATCGCAATGTTGCCGAGCTCTATGGACTGATCCGTGCGCAGGTCGAGGAAGGAAACGACCTGCTGGAGCTGACGCGCGACCTGGTAGCGCATGTGCGTGACGTGTACGTTGCCTGCGTTGCCGGTGCCCGTGCCGAACTGTTTGAGGGCGGCTCCGAGCAGGCCGAGGCGCTTGCTGCCGAGGCCGCTGCCTTTGGCGAGCATCCTGCCGACCGCCTGGCCCGTGTGCTGACAGTGCTCGACGATGCCGCACTGGAGATGAGGGGCGCGAGCGACGTGCGCCTGGTGCTCGAGATCGCCTGCACGCGTCTGGCACGTCCCGAGGCCGATTTGACGATTGAAGCTTTGGCTGAGCGCGTAGCTCGCTTGGAGGCCATGGTTGCCAACGCCGCCGTTCCGGCGAGCGTGGCTGCTGCTCAGGCCGCCGCGCCTGCAGCATCCGTACCCGCTGCTGCCCAACAGCCGACGCTCATTTCGGGCGTCCGTGCTGCTGCTCCGGCGGCATCCGCTGCCCCTGCTGCTACGTCCGCGCGCCAGGGCGGTATGCCTTGGGACCGTGGTGCTGCCGCTCCGGCTGCCCAGTCTGCGCCCAAGTCCGCGGCTCCTGCGCCGGCGCCCAAACCTGTAACGCCTGCACCTCAACCCGTTGCGGCTCCGGCCCCCGCGCCTGCCACCGCTCCGGCACCTAAGTCCCAGTCCAACAATGCCGCCCAGGTTGCCGCCGCCGGTGCTGCCGAGACGCCCGCGGTCGAGGATGCCGGAGAGCTGCAGCGCAAATGGGCCGAGGTTGTCGAGCGTGTCAAGGCGCGTCAGGCTTCCTACGCAGGGCTTTTGCTCAACGCCCGCGCCACGGCCGACGAC
>DXZV01000185.1:0-224 GCA_019419485.1 Collinsella sp. | reverse complement strand
GATACGCAGTCGGTGGTCCTGCCGACGGTCTGCGCGGTCTTCGGTCGTCGTGCCGTCGACTATGTCCTGGATGGGGGTGGCACGCCGGCTCCTCAACATGAGGAGCATTCTCCATCTGCACGGGCTGCGGCATCTGCGGACCCGCAACCCGTGTCCTCGGCGGCCCCTGTATCCTCGAGCGCCGGCGCGCCGCAGCAGCAGGCGGCGCCGGTAGCGGCATCGAC
>DXZV01000184.1:840-3275 GCA_019419485.1 Collinsella sp. | reverse complement strand
GTCCCAAGCTCGCGTGGCTTTCGGGCATCATATGCAGATAGTCGATATCGCCCGGCTCGGCAAACTCGGCGGCATTCAAAAAGTCGCAGCCAAACTGCTCGGCCACGTGCGCATAGTACTCGCCAAAATGTTCAGATGCCTCGACGGAACGCTCGTCAAAATCGGTCATATATACATCGGCGATCTGCGGCTTGATCTTGATAGGAGCCATCAGCAGGATGCGCGGGCAAGGCGCAGCGTCGGTCCACGGAAACGCGCGGACGGCGCGAATCAGCGCCATGGCGCCACGGGCGATATCGGAAGCTGTCACGTTAAAGACCGTCTTACAGTCGTTGGTGCCCAGCATGATCACAATGGCGTCCAGCGGCTTATGAGCCTCGAGCAGCATCGGAAGCGCGCGAATGCCGTTGAGGTTAGTGTCCAGATGGCACATGTCGTCACGTACCGTCGTGCGGCCGTTGAGGCCTTCTTCAATTACATGCCAGCCCTCGCCTAAGTCACGTTGGACCACGCCACACCAGCGCACATCCTGCGCATAGCGCACCGCGGTACCGTCGCGCATGCCCGCCGGATCGTAACCATAGGTGTTGCTATCACCAAAGCACAGAACGTTTTTCATCGTAAGCTCACCACTCAATAAAAAGCCGACAGGAGCAGCCTCTCCCGTCGGCTCGGTATATCGCATCACGAGCACCGTTTACAGGTACTTGCGCCAGTCGTCGTCATCCTCGTCATCCTCGGCGGCGGCCTGAGCCTGCTCGGCGGCACGGGCGGCTGCGGCGCGGGCGGCAACCTGAGCATAGGACTCCTCGTTTCGCTCGGGGAAGTATGCCAGCACGTGCTCGAATTTGGCGAAGTCCTCGTCCCAGCGCGTAGAGGGCACGGCAAAGAAGACCTGCTTGACCTTGAAGTCGCCCGATGCGAGCTCCTTGCGGAAGAGCTCGGCCACGGCCTCTGCGTCAAAGCCGTTGTTCTCGCAGCCCCAAGCACCCACTACGAGCTTCTCGCGGCCAAGCTCATCGCAGATAGCAAGCACAAAGCGAATGCGGTCGCGCAGGGCGTCAAGCAAGGCATCGTCGCTCACGCGGTACTCCTGGCGAGCACGCTTGGCGTTGGGTGCAGCGGCGACGATCACGTCGGCATAGGCGTGCACATGCTTGCGCTCGAAGCGCACCGCGGGCACCACCAGCGCACGGTTGCGGTACAGCTCACAGTTGATGTTGCGGCGACGGTTCTCACCGTACCATTTACGCTGCTTATCGAGGACGTTGTACAGATACGAATCGGCGCACAGCGTGGCCTCCTGGCCCAGATAACCCTGAATATATCCACCGCCCGGATTGGTAAACGAGGCAAAGGCGAGCACGGCCATGTCGCAGAACTGCGCATAGCCGCGACCGTTATCGAGGATTGCCTGCGTGGCGGAGGCATCAAGCACAGTGACCTCGGGCAGGACCGGAGCGGGCTCCTCAGCAGGCGCGGACTCAGCTTCGGCGATTTCCTCGGCAGGCTCCTCGACGGGCTCGGGCGCCGCCTCGGTCTCGGGCGCTGCCTCGACCTCGGCAGTCTCCGCGTTCTCGACGTCCTCGGCGACCTGCTCTTCGGGGGCCACAGCAGTCTGAACCTTGGCCTTCATCGCCGCGACAAAGCCGGTGGGCATGCCGTCAAACTCGCGAACACCGGCAAGCGAACGCTCGATATCCTTGGCGCAGGTCTCGGACACAGTCATCACATGGCGCTCGGCGGCCTTGGCACGGGCCTCGCGCTTGGGATTGGGCTGACCCGCTCGGTTGGACCTGCGGTTACGGTTCCTGTTGTCGACGTCTGCCATAAGTGGTCACCTTTCCTGTCGCTGCCGCTATCGGCTTTTCTCATCCATGATACCCCGCCGCGCACAAAAAAGACGGCCCCGAAGGACCGCCTTTCGCATCGTTTTACCGTGTCCGGCAGGAAGCATCGCAATGCCGCGCTTTAATCGCGACGGCCGAGGATGTTCAGAATGCGCAGGAACACGTTGATGATGTCCACGAACAGGTTGGATGCCATGAGCACGGCGTTGGGCAGCGTGGGCGGCACCGTCGTTGCCACATAGGTGTCGTAGCCGATGAAGCCGGCGAACACCACGATCACGATCAGGTCGGTGATGGACTGCGAAACGCCCATGAACATCAGCACGATCTCGACCAGAATCGTGGCAAACAGGATGCCAAAACCAATGCCATACACACGCTGGAAGAACTTGGGGAAGGTCACGCCCAGCGCACCAAAGACAAAGGTGATGGCGGCCGTGGCGATAAAGGCGGTGTTAATGGTAGGCAGGTCGTAGTTGGCAAGACCAAACGACGCCGTCAGGCCAAAGGTGCTCGCAAAGACCACGTAGCCCACGAGTGACAGGCCCACGGACTGTTTGCTGGCAGCAGCCGACATCATGACCA
>DXZV01000184.1:495-830 GCA_019419485.1 Collinsella sp. | reverse complement strand
TGCCGACGATGGTCAAAATAAACGAGCCAAAGACCAGCGGCAAGGCGGCGCCGCTCATCATCATGCGGGCAAACGCCATGGTGCTCGTAAAGTAAGCACCGGCACCCATGGCGCAAAAGCCCAAAAAGATCAGGGCAGACATGGCAAGGTTGTACGCACGCGGCGACATCTCCTTGGCACGGCTTGCGCCGGTCTCAATGGGGCCGTTCTGATAACCCTGGATATCGTTCATAATATCGTCCTTTCAAAAGCGCCGCGACAGCGCCGTAGGTGACAAGATTCCTGCCATTGTACCCGAATGCCGCGCGCTCTTACCTGCGGCGCCCGCTCTCGAG
>DXZV01000184.1:0-485 GCA_019419485.1 Collinsella sp. | reverse complement strand
ACCTTATAGGTTGCCGTACGAATGCCGTGAACCGTTAGGCCAAAACCGGTGGATGAGACAATCTCGTCGATCGTAAAACAGCGACCGTCGACCCAGCAGACGGTAACCGGCACGACTTGTCCGCCCGCGAGGATGCGGGCCACGACGTCCACATACTGCTTGTGCACGCGTCGAGTTTTACCATCTGTCTGTCGATATTCCATGCCTCCTATTATCGAACGCATGTTTGCATATTGTAAAGCGAACAGGCTGTGGTTTTGGGATGTTGGGGCGCGCACGTGTCCTCATGGCGTGCTAGCAAAAAGAACACCCGCGGTCAACAGGGCAAATATTCAATGTTAGTGCCAAAAAATTCACTTCTCCCATCAGAACTCGGTAAAGAAACCCGCAGGAGGTGATACGATTTATCATGTTTTTGTAACGTGCCTGCAAACTTCGAGAAAGCCCATATATGGACGTAACGTTCTCAGCCTTCCTCGGCCAAA
>DXZV01000183.1 GCA_019419485.1 Collinsella sp. | reverse complement strand
GCGGATGACGTCGAGCAGCTTGCGAGTACCGTTGATGCCGGCCACGGCGCTCGGGTGAATCTTGACGTTCATCTGAGCGTTCTGGTTCCTGGAGTGGTCGTAGCAGGTAGCAGAGGTGAACACCGCGTAGATGCCGTTCTTGTCCGTGTTGGCGGCAGGCGAGACGGAGCCGTCGGCGTAGGTAACGCCAGCGAGGCGGCCGTCGGCGGATGCGAGGGTGATAGCGCCCTGCGGGCCGTGCGTGGACACGGAGATCTGGCACATGTACAGCGGCTTGCCGTAGTAGGACTTCAGGGTCGGCATGAGCGCGGTCATGAGGTCCTCGTAGTGCACCATGAGGTCGTCGACATAAGGATCGGCGTTGCCGAACTTAGGAGCGTTGACGCAGTCGGTGAAGATCTTCTCGTACTTCACGGCCTCGTCGGTAGCCTCGCGGCGGTCGGGCGAGAAGACGCCAGTCTCGAATGCGGTCTTGAAGCCGAAGTTGTGCTCCAGTGCATCCATCATCTCGTCGAGCGTGTACCTCTTCTCGTCGAAGACGTTCTTCTTGAGGGACGCCATCGCGTTGATGAAGGTAACGGTACCGCAGGACTCGAAGTTGATGGTGGAGTTGTAGCGGCAACCCATGTTGGAGAGGGTCTGGCCCTTGGTGAAGCAGTCAGGCTTCAGGAGGGAGGCAACCACAGGCGGGTTGTTCTTACGCCAGATGTCCATCTGGATGTTGTTGACCTTGAGCGAGATGTCGCACAGCTCGGTCATGTAGTCCATCCAGACATCCCAGACGTCGTCCATAGTCTTGAGCTCGCGGTTGTGCGGCTCGAAGACCTTGATGCCGGTACGCTTGTCGACACCGTTGGTGAGGACGAGCTCGAGCAGCTTGGGCAAACCGGTGAAGTGAATACCGGTGCCAGCGGTCGGAGCAGCGCCGCCGGGGATCCAAGTGGTCTTGCCGTTGTAGTGCAGCGGCAAGAAGCAACCGGGCGAAGACTCGAGGCAGCCGCCGAGGCACCATGCGCGGGCGTCCTCGACCGTCATGCCCTCGTCGTGATAATGACGCAGCATGTAGTTCATACCGCACTGGTTGTTCATCCATGCGGGGTAGCCCTGGCCGCCCTTGCAGCAGCGAGCCGCCTTCATGAGGAACTCCTCAGGCGTCTTCTCGTCATAGAGGACGGAAAGCGTCGGCTGAGTGGTGGGGGCACGGGTGCCGGCCTCAACGATGAGGTACTCAAGCGGGGTGACAGCGGTCAGACCGTCACGAGCAAGGCCGCCGAGGGACAGGTTGTTGAAGGTGTTGCCGGAAAGAACGCCGCCGGTAACGCCGGAGGAGGCGAAGCACTCGATCGAGGTGATCTTAATGCGGTAGAGCTCGAGAAGCTCGATGGCCTCTTCCTCGGTGATGGTGCCGTCCTCGAGGTCCTTCTCATAGAAGGGCTGCAGGACCTGGCCCAGACGACCGATGGACTGGCCGGACTGCGGGTCCTCGTTGACGACAGCGAGGTGGCACAGGAAGGTGAGCTGGAGGGCCTCACGGAAGGTCGAGGGCTGCTTGTGAGCGATGTTGTGCATGACAACAGCGATGTCCTCGTACTCCTTCTTCTGCTGAGGATCGGGCTCGCACTCGGCGAGGGACTCGGCGCGCTTGCCGTAGTTGTCGGCCCAAGCGGAGAGGCCCTTGGTGACCTCCTTCATAGCCATGTAGTAGTAGCCACGGCTCATGCCCAGCAGACCGTCGCCGTTCTCGGCAAGACCGAGGATCTCGGCGATCTTCTCGTCGCACATCTCGATGATGCGGTCGAAGCCGTACTCGAGAGGCATGTAGTAGTTGATGACCTCGCGGCCCTGAGGGATGGCCCAGGAGTCGAACATGACGAGAACGGTGTCGCGATAGGCCTTGTACTTGTAGTAGTCAGGAATGGCCTCGGAGTACTTCTGGGTGATGACCTCGATGGAGCAGTTATCCCAGAACCTGGAAATCTTCACCAGGATGGGGACCTCCTCCTTGCGCAGACCGAACTTCTGAGCGATGGAAACGACGTTGCCATAGCTCTCGGTGACGTTGCCGCCACCGGCACCGACGACGGACATACGGTCGGCCTCGGCCAGAGCCGGAGCCTCAGCCTCGGCGAGGAGGGCCTCAGCCTGGGCATTGAAGAACGAAGCGTCGACCCACGGGAACGGGAAGGCGCCGCGCCAGTTCTTGGTCTTATTCATAACGAGCAGCTCGCCCGGCCAGATGGTCGGGGTGGTGTGTGCGAGAGCAGCACCATAAGCCTTAGCGCGACGGATCTCGGGAACGTCGCCCTCGTTCTCCCACCAGACACGGTTATACCAATACGGGATCTCCATATCGATGGTGTTCTTCATCTGGTAGTAGATGTTGATGAGCTTCTCGAAGCGCGGGCTGGGCGCGGGAATCTCTTCCTCGGTGTAGCCGGCGTCGACGGAGACGTCCAAGCTCTTATCCTGCCTGTTGCGTGCCTCGAGAATCTCAAAGATCTTTGTCTGTTTGTCCACGGTGTACCTCCTTGTGTGCAAACGTGCAGACCCTAACTTCGTTGCGGTTGGCCTTCGTGTCCCTCCTTCGGGCTTCCCGCATCGCTAGGGGGATAGTACGGGGTGAACCACCGTTCAGTGACGTGTACTTTGCGCAAGGGCAAGCCGAACGGTCGCTCAGGGGATGTGTTCGGTATGTGGCGCGAGCACGATGCGCAGGTTCACTATGGTTAACTATAAAACTCTAGTTGAATAAAGTACGTTGTATATAAATCGCTGTACAAGAGAATGGCCTCGTTCACCTGTGCATGTTTCACAATTGTTAACGAATCAATGTATAAATTTGACCATTTCCTGCATACCAAAATAAGCCTTTTTAATGTCTAAATACCCGGTGGAAAGAGGGTTTTAGACATTCGCAAGCGCTTTTAAGAACAAAAAAGCCCGTCCGCGAACCGCGGACGGGCTTGCAAAATCCCCTTGAGAAAACGCCTTAGCAGGGGTTAATAAAAAACTAGCTCACTTTACAGCGATTTACTACATACGCTGGGGCGCCGAGACGCCCACGAGGGAAAGAACCAGTCCAAGAACAGAGCGCACGGCATCGCACGCGGCCAGGCGGGCACGCGAAAGCGCGGGATCGACCGGACGGCCTTCGCTCGGCAGAACCTGGCAAGCGGCGTAGAAGCTGTGGAAGTCGCCAGCGAGTTCCTCTGCATAATGCGTAAGGCGGAAGGGCGCGCGATCGCGTGCGCAGCTAGCAATGAGCTCGGAGAGCTCGGAGAGC
>DXZV01000182.1 GCA_019419485.1 Collinsella sp. | reverse complement strand
CGATATAACAAGTATTTTCCAAATTCATTCCAGCTTTCCTGAATTTTCGCCCGTTATTGTATCACATTCTGCGCGCCGAGAAAAGAATTGCATGTAAATTACCTGTGCGTGCATTTGTTAGATTTTAAACTCGTCGAAAATCAAAAATTTTATTTCTATTGTTACTGATATATGATATAATTCCAGCATTGGCATCGCAGCGAAGCGCGTTTTTTTACTGCTGCCGCCCATCTCTGCGGCCCGCCGCAGTCAGAAAGGAGACACGACCGTGTCAGAAAAAGTTTTCAACAAGGTCCTTGCTGCCAACCGCGGCGAGATCGCGGTGCGTATCTTCCGCGCGTGCTATGACCTCGGCATTCACACCGTGGCCATGTACTCCAAGGAAGACGAACTGAGCATGTTCCGCACCCGTGCCGACGAGGCATATCTCGTCGGCGAGAACAAGAGCCCTCTGGGTGCGTATCTCGACATCCCCGAGATCATCGATCTGGCCAAGCGCCGCGGCGTCGACGCCATCCACCCGGGCTACGGCTTCCTGTCCGAGAATGCGGACTTTGCCCGCGCCTGCGAAGCGGCCGGCATCACGTTCATCGGCCCCCCGAGCGACGTGCTCGGCAAGATGGGTGACAAGCTCTCGGCCAAGCAGATCGCCATGGAGTGCGGCGTGCCGGTCATCCCCGGCTGCTCCGAGCCTCTGCGCGACGGGCAGGAGGCGCTGGAGAAGGCCATCAGCTTCGGCTTCCCCGTCATCCTCAAGGCGGCGGCCGGCGGCGGCGGCCGCGGCATGCGCCTGTGCGAAATGCCCGAGGACGTTATCCCCGCGTTCGAGCTCGTCAAGAGCGAGGCGCGCAAGGCCTTCGGCAATGACGACATCTTCATCGAGAAATATCTCGTGCAGCCCAAGCACATCGAGGTGCAGATCCTTGCCGACCAGTACGGCAACGTGCGCCACCTCGGCGAGCGCGACTGCTCGCTGCAGCGCCGCTACCAGAAGGTCGTGGAGTTTGCGCCCGCGTGGAGCGTGCCCGAGAGCATCCGCGAGCAGCTGCACGCTGACGCCGTGAAGATCGCCGAGGCCGTCGGCTATGTCAACGCCGGCACGGTGGAGTTCCTCGTCGACCGCGACGGCAACCATTACTTCATCGAGATGAACCCCCGCATTCAGGTCGAGCACACCGTCACCGAGATGGTCACGAGCATCGACCTCGTGCGTGCGCAGATCCTCATCGCCGAGGGGCAGCCGATCAGCCACCCGGAGATCGGTCTCGGCGACCAGAACAACCTCAAGGTCAACGGCTACGCCATCCAGTGCCGCGTGACCACCGAGGACCCGGCCAACAACTTCGCGCCCGACAACGGCAAGATCGAGGCCTACCGCTCCGGCGGCGGCTTCGGCGTGCGTCTCGACGGCGGCAACGTCGGCACGGGCTCGATCATCTCGCCGTACTATGACTCCCTGCTTGTCAAGGTCACAAGCTGGGACTGCACCTTCCCCGCCGTCTGCCGCAAGGCCACCCGCGCCATCAACGAAGAGCATGTGCGCGGCGTCAAGACGAACATTCCCTTTGTGACGAACATCCTCACGCACCCGACCTTCGTCGCCGGCAAGTGCCACACGAAGTTCATCGACGAGACGCCGGAGCTGTTCGAGTTCACCGAATCGCGCGACCGCGCGACCCGCGTGCTCAAATACATCGCCAACATTCAGGTCAACAATCCCGACGCCGAGCGCCACCAGTACGACACGCCGCGCTTCCCGAAGGCACAGCGTGAGGTCACGAAGCAGGACGGACTCAAGCTCCTGCTCGACACCGACGGCCCCGAGGCCGTCAAGGAATGGGTCCTCGGCCAGAAGAAGCTGCTCATCACCGACACGACGATGCGCGATGCGCACCAGTCGCTGCTGAGCACCCGCCTGCGCACCCGCGACATGGTCAAGGGCGCCGACGGCACGGCCGACATCCTTGCCGACTGCTTCTCGCTCGAGATGTGGGGCGGCGCGACGTTCGACACCGCCTACCGCTTCCTGCACGAGTCCCCGTGGGAGCGTCTGGAGATGCTGCGCGAGAAGATCCCGAACATCCCGTTCCAGATGCTGCTGCGCGGCTCGAACCTCGTCGGCTACGCGAGCTATCCGGACAACCTTGTGCGCGCCTTCATCGCCGAGTCCGCCCGCGAGGGCATCGACGTGTTCCGCGTGTTCGACTCGCTCAACTGGCTGCCGAATATGGAGACCGCCATGGACGAGGTCCTGCGCCAGGGCAAGTTCCTCGAGGGCACCGTGTGCTACACCGGCGACATCCTCGACCCGACGCGCGACCGCTACACGCTGAAATACTACGTGGACTTTGCCAAGGAGCTCGAGCGCCGCGGCGCACATATGCTGGCCATCAAGGACATGTCCGGCCTGCTCAAGCCGTATGCCGCCAAGAAGCTCGTCAGCACCCTCAAGCAGGAGATCGGCATCCCCATCCACCTGCACACGCACAACACCACCGACAACCAGATCGCGACCTACCTCATGGCGGCCGAGGCCGGTGTGGACGTGGTCGACACCGCCATCGGACCGCTGGCCAACCTCACGAGCCAGCCGTCGATGAACGCGCTCGTTGAGTCCCTGCGCGGTCAGGAGCGCGACACCGGCTTTGACCCGCAGCGCCTGCAGGAGCTGGCCGATTACTGGGCCGACGTGCGCCTGCGCTATGAGAGCTTCGACAAGGGCCTCAAGGTCCCCGTTACCGATATCTACCGCTATGAGATCCCCGGCGGCCAGTACACGAACCTGCAGCCGCAGGTCGAGTCGCTCGGCCTCGGCCACCGCTTCGCGGAGGTCAAGGAGATGTACCGCACCGTCAACCTCATGCTCGGCGACATCATCAAGGTCACACCGTCGTCCAAGATGGTCGGCGACCTCGCGATCTTCATGGTGCAAAACGACCTCACGCCCGAGAACATCGTCGAAAAGGGCGAGCACCTCGCCTTCCCCGACAGCGTCGTGAGCTACTTCAAGGGCATGATGGGTCAGCCGCCCTGCGGCTTCCCGAAGGATCTGCAGCGCGTCGTGCTCAAGGGTGAAAAGGCCATCAACGGCCGCCCCGGCGACCTGCTGCCGCCCGTGGACTGGGATCAGCTGCGCAGCGAGATCCGCAAGTTCTACCCGAACTATGAGGAGCCGCGCTCGCTCATCTCGTTTGCCATGTATCCGAAGGTCTATGAGGAGTACATCCGTCACCGCAAGGAGTACGGCTACATCATGCGCATGGGCAGCCACGTGTTCTTCAACGGCATGGC
>DXZV01000181.1:533-3321 GCA_019419485.1 Collinsella sp. | reverse complement strand
GTTTTCTATTGACATTGTATCCCGAATCGCCCCGCCGATTCGGGACATTTTGAAAACGCAAATATGGGCTTAGGCACGAACGGTATCTCATTAATTCCGAAAATTATGTATAATTCCAATACAAACTGGAATCGAACGAAAACAATGGAAATGAACGAAGCGCTAATCTACTTACAAGAAGCACTAGGCCTTTCCGCCAAGACCAAAACTTGGCCTGGATCCGCACACTTGCCGCTGCATCTGCGGACGATTGAGGTCCGCGCTGTTGACGCAAACGGTTTTTCGTTTTTGCTTGCAAGTTTGCCTACTGGCGTCGGGCTTCCCGAGGCTAAGAGAGTCTATAGTCAGCTAGCCTTGCGCGCGGAGACTCCTGTTGTCGTTTCGTTTCCTGATGCCGATGCACGTCAGCGCAAAGCATTGATCGCACAAGGGATTCCCTTTGTCTGCCCAGGCAGACAGGCTTTTCTTCCATTTATGGGCACAGCCTGCACGGAGAGGGGCGGTGCCCGGTTTCGCAACCACGCGACCAAGATGTCACCCAACGCGCAGGCTGCCGCAATCTGGGGAGCAGCCCAGGAGCCATATCGTCCCTATGACCTTTGTCGTGCGCTTGGGATTTCGGCAAGCCGCGCGAGTGAGGCCATAACCGAGCTTGTTGACAGGGGGCTCGCGAGACGTGAGCGTCGCGAGCGACGTGTCTTCGTGTTCCCTGTTGCCGTTGATCTTCTGCTCAGCGAGCACATTGCAGAGCTCTCCTCGCCTGTCTCGAAGGTCTTTTTTGCAAGGAAGACGCAGCAGATCGACTATCTTGTTGACGCCGGGGAGACGGCGCTCGCTGCGCGTTCGATGCTCGCTGCGCCGGGCATGGAACAAAAGGCCGTCTTAAAAAGTGCATGGCGTCAACTGAGCGACCTCGAAGTCGCAGATGGGGAGTTGCCGGATAACGAAACGGCGATGATCCAAGTGTGGCGCTATGCACCCGTGTTTGCCGGCTCCTCCCGTGTCGACGACATTTCGCTTGCGCTATCTTTGGCGGCAATCGACGATGAGCGAATTCAGCTCGAAGTCGATCGCATTTTTGGAAAGGAATATCCATGGCAAGAAGCGCTGTAGAAGGTCTCCAAGAATTCGAACCGTAGGCGGTGCTTCGGTCCTAGCTGCGTTGTCCGGCGCGGAAGCTCGCTAATCGGCTATTATTTGTTTAGACAACTTGAGTTGTAGAGGAGTGACCGGCGATGGTGCAGGGCGCCAAACATATGAAGAGCAATAACGCCGCGGACAACGGCGGCTCAAGCCCTCAGCCCAAACCTCAACCAAAGCCCAAGCGCCGTCGCAAGCGACTGCCGCGCTGGGCCGACCGGCTCATCACCATCGTGATCATCCTTGTTGGCGTGGGCCTTATGACCTGGCCGTGGATCTTGGACCGGCTCGAGGCCTCGGGCGTGTTCAACCAGATCAGCACCGTGTCCAGCACTGTGGACGCGCTGTCTGCCGAGGAGCGCGAGCGCATCCTGCTCCAGGCGCGCTCCTTTAACGAGCAGCTGGCGGGCGAGGCCACCGAGCTCCCCGCCGACCGGATCGAGCCCTACGCTCAGCAGCTCATCTTTGACCGCGACCCCATGATGAGCTGGGTCGAGATCCCCTCCATCGACGTGAGCATGCCCATCTACCACGGCACGAGCGAAGAAGTCCTTATGGCGGGCGTCGGCCACCTGGAGGGCACGAGCCTGCCGGTGGGCGGCACCTCGACGCATTGCGTGCTCACCGCGCACTCGGGCATGCGCAACCTGAGCATGTTCGACGACATCCATTCGCTGGAACCCGGCGACCTGGTGCTGCTGCACACCATGAACAAGACGCTCGCCTATAAGATGGTGGACTCCGAGGTGGTGCTGCCCGAGGAGATGGAGTCGCTGACCATCGAGCCCGGCGCCGACAAGGTGACGCTCGTCACCTGCACGCCCTACGGCGTGAACGACCATCGCCTGCTGGTGCATTGCGTGCGCACCAAGTACAACAAGAAGGACGTTGACAAGCAAAAGTCGCTGGCCGGCCGCCACTGGGGCAAGCGCGAGTTCGCCGTGCTCATCGTGGTCGTGGCCATTGTACTGTTGCTGCTGGACATCGTGATCCACACGATCCGTAAGCGCCGCAAGGCCAAAGCCTCGGCATAAGGCATCGTTCAGAACCACCACAATGGGGACAGGCACCTTTGTGGTGGTCGGGACTTCCAAACCATCACAACATTCGATGAAAATCGCGATTTTGGCGAAAAACGTCGAATGTTGTGATGCTTTTCGTTGCGGGCGGGACGGTTTTCGTTGTGAGCAGTACGGTTTTCGCTATGGACGGTGCGGTTTCGCTGCAGAACCGCCAGCCCGCCGCCTGTCAATCGCCGCTCTCGTTACGTTTTCGCTGCATTTGGGTAAAGCGCCTGCTCCAAGCGGCGTTGCCTTGTATACTAGAGCGGTTTATCTGTTATGCGGAAGGGAGCGCCTATGGCACTCAGCGAGAAAGACGTGCGCGGCATCGCCGAGTACGCAAAGATCGCACTGACCGATGACGAGCTCACCCAGATGACGTCCTACATGAACGACGCCGTCCAGATGCTCGAGCCCGTCTTGCAATATGACTTGCCCGACGTGGAGCCCACGTTCCATCCCATCGGAAGCCTGTCCAACGTGATGGGCGACGACCTGCGCGAGCCCGAGCGCGACCTGCCGCTCGACGTCGCGCTCGAAAACGCCGGCAGCGCGCGCGACCGCTACTTCCGCGTGCCGTCCATTTT
>DXZV01000181.1:0-523 GCA_019419485.1 Collinsella sp. | reverse complement strand
GGGCGGGGTCCAGGCATTCCTGCAGGTGGCGCCCGAGCTTGCGCTCGAGGCCGCTGCGCGCGTGGATGCCGACCGTGCCGCAGGCAAGCCGCTGCCCCCGCTTGCGGGCGTGCCGCTAGCCATCAAGGACAACATGAACCTCGTGGGCACGCGCACCACCTGCGCTTCCCGCATGCTTGGGGACTACCAGAGCGTCTACACCGCCACCTGCGTCCAGCGCATGCTCGATGCCGGCTGCCTGCCCATGGGCAAGGCCAACATGGACGAGTTTGCCTTTGGCAGCTCCACCGAGAGCTCGGCGTTCCACCGCACCAACAACCCCTGGGATACCGATCGCGTGCCCGGCGGCTCCTCGGGCGGCTCCGCTGCCGCCGTCGCCGCGGGCGAGGTCGCGCTCTCGCTGGGCTCGGACACTGGCGGCTCCATTCGCCAGCCGGCGTCGCTGTGCGGCGTGGTGGGCTTTAAGCCCACGTATGGCGCCGTGAGCCGTTACGGCGTGGTTGCCTTTGGCTCGTCGCTCGAC
>DXZV01000180.1 GCA_019419485.1 Collinsella sp. | reverse complement strand
CAACCCTGGCGAGCGCTTTGCGCTCGTGGGCCCCAACGGCGCCGGCAAAACCACCATGCTTAAGATCATTATGGGCATCGACAGCCCAGACGCTGGCCAGGTCCAGTACGCAAAGGACTGCCAGGTGGGCTACCTAGAGCAGGAAACTAATCTGGAGAAAAAGGACACCACCATCCTTGCCGAGGTCATGACCGCCGCCAAGGAAATCCGCCGCATGGGCGAGCGCGCCAACGAGCTGCAGGCCCAGATCACCGAGCTCTCCGAGCAGGGCAAGGACGTCGACGCGCTCCTTAACGAGTACGGCCAGGTCCAGGACCGCTTTGAGCATCTGGGCGGCTACGAACTCGAGAGTAACGCCCGCAAGATCCTGTCCGGCCTGGGCTTTAAGGTCGCCGATTTTGAGCGCCCGTGCTCCGAGTTCTCCGGCGGCTGGCAGATGCGCATCGCGTTGGCAAAGCTCTTCCTGCGTCATCCCGACCTGCTGCTGCTGGACGAGCCCACCAACCACCTGGACCTCGAGAGCGTCCAGTGGCTGCGCGGCTTTATCGCCAACTATGACGGCGCCGTCCTCATCGTCAGCCACGACCGAGCTTTTATGGACGCCTGCGTCGACCACGTGGCCGCGCTCGAGAACCGCCGCGTGACCACCTACACCGGCAACTACAGCAGCTACCTTAAGCAGCGCGAGGACAACCTGGAGCAGATGCGCGCCAAGCGTGCCGCGCAGGAGCGCGACATCGCCCACATGCAGGTCTTCGTCGACAAGTTCCGCTACAAGCCCACCAAGGCCGCCCAGGCGCAGGAGCGCATCCGCAAGATCGAGCAGATCAAAAAGGAGCTCGTCATCCTGCCCGAGGGCCACAAGCACATCGACTTTAAGTTTCCCGATCCGCCACGCTCCGGCGATATGGTCGTGGGCCTGGAGGGCGTCTCCAAGTCCTACGGCGACAAGCACATCTATAGCGACATCGACCTCAAGCTCTACCGCGGTGAGCATGTGGCGCTCGTCGGCCCTAACGGCGCCGGCAAGTCCACCCTCATGAAGATCATCGCCGGCCTGGAGCCGCCCACTACCGGTACGCGCGACCTGGGCACCAACGTGGGCGTGGCCTATTACGCCCAGCACGCGCTCGAGGGCATGACCGAGTCCAACACTGTCCTGCAAGAGATCGACACCGTTACGCCCAAGTGGACCGTGCCGCAGCAGCGCAGCCTGCTGGGCGCCTTCCTGTTTAGCGACAACGATTCCATCGAAAAGCAGGTACGCGTCCTTTCCGGCGGCGAAAAGGCGCGCTTGGCCCTGGCCAAGATGCTCGTGGCCCCCGAGGCGCTCCTGTGCCTGGACGAGCCCACCAACCACCTGGACATCGACTCGGTGGACATGCTCGAGAACGCTCTGCAAAACTTCCCCGGCACCATCGTGCTGATCAGCCACGACGAGCACCTGGTTCGCGCTGTGGCCAACCACGTGATCGATATCCGCGACGGCAAGGTCACAGTCTATGACGGTGACTACGACTACTATCTCTACAAGCGCGAGGACCTCGCAGCCCGTGCCGCCACCGAGGCAGTAGGGGAGAGCGCGCCCGCCGCAGGCAAGAGCAGCAAACCCTCCAGTGCCGTCCAGGCCAGCAGCCCCGTCGCCGCCCCTAAACCGGTCGAGGGCAAAAAGACCAAGGAGCAAAAGCGCGCCGAGGCGCAGGCCCGCGCCGCCCTCAACAAAAAACTCAAGGGCGTGCGCAACCAGCTTAAGAAGATCGAGGCGGAGCTCGACAAAAAGCGCGCCCGCTATGACGAGCTTATGGAATTGATGGCAAGCGAAGAGCTTTATGCCAATCAGGATAAGTTCAACGCCGCACTGGGGGAATATAACGGCCTTAAGCAAGAGCTGCCCAAGCTCGAGGACGAATGGCTCGAGCTTTCCACCCAGATCGAAGAGGAGACCGCGCGTGAACTCTCGTAAGGCCGCTGCCGTGGCGATGAGCATCATCGCCATCGCGTGCCGCATCTGCGGCATCTTTATGAGCGCGATGACCGTGCTGCTGTGCTTTAGCGGCCTGACCGCCAAGCTGCAGATCGTTGGCTTTGTCGTCGAGCTTTCTCGCGCACTGCCGAGTGCCATCGCCGGCTACGGCGTCATCACCTCGCCCTTTGGCGGCGTGTTCCGCTTGGATTACGCCATCGTGGCCGTCATCCTGTTTGTGGCCGACTACCTGCTCACGCGCGCCTCGCGCCGCGTCCGCTAGGGGAGTGCCATGTCCAACAGCTACCTGATGAACCTGCTTGCCAGTGCCGTCGCCGTCATCGTTGGCATCGTGATCCACGAAAGCGCACACGCCGCCGCGGCCTGGGCGCTCGGCGACAAGACCGCCCGTTCCCGTGGCCGCGTCTCGCTCAATCCGCTCAACCACATCGATCCGTTTGGCACTATCCTTCTGCCGCTGCTTATGCTCGCGGCCGGCGGCCCGGTATTCGCCTTCGCCAAGCCCGTGCCCGTCTACCTTAACAACCTCAAGCACCCCAAGCGCGACGAGGTCCTGGTGAGCGCGGCTGGCCCCGCTTCGAATATCGCGCTCGCATGCCTGGCCGCAGCACTCATGCACCTGGCCTACGACCACCTCTATGCCAGCATGTCCTTTGCCGTAGCGTCGCAAATCATGAACTTTGGCGCCACGTTTATCGTGGTCAACCTGTCGCTCGCGTTTTTTAACCTTATTCCGATTCCGCCGCTTGACGGCTCGTCGATCATCGTGCCGTTCCTCAAGGGTAAGGCGCTCACCAACTACTACCACCTTCAGCAATACGCCATGCCCATTCTCATCATCGTGCTGTATCTGCTGCCCATGTGGACCGGCATCGATGTGATCGGCCGCTATTTCGACGTTACCGTGTATCCGCTCGCCGAGTGGCTGCTCAACTTCGCAATCGCCGGCATCTAAGGTAAACTTACAGGTCGACCGCGCAAAACGGTCGCAACATGCACCCAAACCGCGCCGCGAAGGCGCCGTCAAAGGAGGTCGAAGATGTCGTATCGCGTGTCGACGCAGGTCTACAGCGGACCGTTCGACCTGCTGCTGCAGCTGGTAACCCGCCAAAAAGTAGATATCGGCGCCATCTCGATTAGCGAGGTGGCCGAGCAATACCTGGCCGAAGCCGAGCGCATCGAGGCGCTGGACCTGGATGTGGCGAGCGACTTTTTGCTGGTCGCGGCGACCCTTTTGGACATCAAGGCCGCTTCGCTGGTGCCGCAGGAGGCCCCGCGCAAAGCCGACGCCGATGACGACATTGACGAAGACCTCGAGGAACTTAGCGCCCTCGACGGCGACGCCCTCCGCGAGGTCCTGATCCAGCGCCTGATTGCCTACAAGCAGTTTAAAGG
>DXZV01000018.1:11987-17662 GCA_019419485.1 Collinsella sp. | reverse complement strand
TCGGAGAACTGGTCGTCGATGGCAAACGAGACGCCGCGGCCCGAGAACTCGATGGCCTCGATCTTCTTGTGTTTGAGGGAGACGATGGCAACGGCCGTGACCATACCGTCGTTGGCGAGCTTCTGGCGATCGCGCAGGACGATGGGGTCGGTATCGCCGATACGCAGGCCGTCGACGTAAACGACACCGGACTCGACGGGCGTACCGCGCTTGACGATACCACCGCGCATCTCGAGCGTGTCGCCGTTATCGAGGATAAAGATATGATCGTCCTTGATGCCCATCTTGCGGGCCAGCTGCGCATGGGCGCGCAGATGCACGGCCTCACCGTGAACCGGCATAAAGTACGTGGGCTTGGCCATGGCCATCAGGAGCTTGAGCTCCTCCTGGCTACCGTGACCCGAGACGTGGACGAGAGCGCGGTTCTTATCCCACACGTCGCAGCCGAGCTTGGCCAGGCTGTTGACGACCTGCTGGACGGCCTTCTCGTTGCCAGGAACAGGAGTTGCCGAAAGGATAACGGTATCGCCCTCGTGGATGGAGAGCGTCTTGTGCTCGCCATTGGCCATGCGGGACAGGGCCGACAGCGGCTCGCCCTGCGAACCGGTGCACATGACGACAATCTTATCGTCGGGCAGGTTATCGATATCGAAGGCATCGATGATATCGGCGTCATCGATGTTGAGGTAGCCCAGCTCACGCGCCACGCGGGTGTTCGTGAGCATGGAGCGACCGGTCACAACGACCTTACGGCCGCACTTGCGGGCGGCATCGCAGATCTGCTGCAGACGATGGATGTGGCTCGAGAACGACGCGACGAACACGCGACCCGGGGCGTTCTTGATGGCGTGCAACAGGTTGGGACCAACCTCGGCCTCGGACTTGGTAAAGCCGGGAACCGTGGCATTGGTGGAGTCGGAAAGCAGCAGGTCGATGCCCTGCTTGGCAAAGCGGCTGATAGCGGCATAGTCGGGCGTAACGCCATCGATGGGCGTCTGGTCGAGCTTAAAGTCGCCGGTGTGCATAACGGTGCCCTGATTGGTGCGGATGAACACGCCCAGAGCGCCGGGGATGGAGTGCGTCATCGAGAAGAAGTCGAGCGAGATGCCGCCGAGGTTGACATGGCTGCCGCCCTTGACCTCGCGGAACTTGGGTGCGCGGATGCGGAACTCAGAAAGCTTGCCCTCGATAAAGCCAAGCGTCAGCTTGCTCGAGAAGATGGGCACCTTGTTGTTGAGGTCCTGCAGCAGGTACGGAAGCGAACCGGTGTGGTCCTCGTGGCCGTGAGTAACGATGATACCGCGGAGCTTCTCCTCGTTCTCCAGAACATAGGTGTAGTCGGGAAGCACCAGGTCGATACCGGGCTGGGAGTCATCCGGGAACATAAGACCGGCGTCGACGAGCACCATGTCGTCGCCGCACTCGAAGACCGTCATGTTCTTGCCGATGCCATCAAGGCCGCCGAGCGGGATGATCTTCAAGGGAGATGATTTTTTAGCTGCCATAGGTTAGTGTGGTTTCCTTTCTTCGAAACGGGTCTGGAACAACCGACGGGGCGCTTCTGGCAAACCGACCGTCGGGAACGTACAAACATGCATCGCAGAGTCGATGCAATAACCACAGTATGATACCCATTTGCCCACCAACAGACCACCCATGCATCAAAGCCCCATCTGAACCGGTCTATCCCGCCGGTCTGGTCTCAGCGGCCCCGGCACGGGCTAAGTTTCCTGCTCTACAGTCCTGCTCACGACGGAGGCCACATTAAGTGGCCTCCTGTTCGTGCGGAACTCGCGATAAACTTCATCAGTGCCCGCCCCACGGGAAACCTGCCAAAACAAGACAGGATTATTTTGGTCGGTTTTATCTGGAAGATGCTGCTGCGGCTATCTACAGATCTGAAATCTGACTACTGAATAGACCGTCTAACTAAATAGCAAGCGGCATTAACCAGCCCTTTTGCTTGCGCCCGGGAGGGCCGTATATGAAGTTTATCGCGAGTTCCGCACGCAAAGGAAAGCACTTAATGTGCTTTCCGTCTTGCGCAGGACTGTAGAGCAGGAAACTTCATATGCGTCCCTCCCGGGCGCAAGCAAAAGGGCGACCCCTGTCCGGAGTCGCCCTTGTTGAGCTGCTTATGCGTAGCCGTTACTCGGCGTCGTGGTGACGGCGGGGTTTGCGGCCTCCGTTGTCGCCGGGACGGCGCGGACGGTCGCTGCGCTCGGAGCGCTCGCGACGCGGACGCTCACGACGCTGGAAGTGCTCGCCGTCGCCCTCGGAGGTACCCTCGGCGCGAGCCGGAGCCTCGGGCTTGTCAAGACGATCGAGCGAGATCTTGCCGCGATCGTCGACCTCAATGACGACGACCTTGACCTCGTCGCCCACGTTAAGGACATCCTCGACCTTCTCCACGCGGCCCTTGGCGACGCGGGAGATGTGCAGCAGGCCGTCCTTGCCGGGCAGCAGGTTGACGAAGGCGCCGAAGGGCTGGATGGAGACCACACGACCGGTGTACTCCTCGCCCGGCTCGGGAACCTTGATGATGAGCTTGATACGCTCGACAGCCTGATCGACGGACTCGCCGGTGCCGCCGACAAAGACGGTGCCGTCCTCCTGGATGTCGACCGAAGCGCCGGTCTCGTCCTGGATGCCGCGGATGACCTTACCGCCGGAACCGATGACGTCGCGAATCTTGTCAGTCGGAACCTGGATGGAGACGATACGCGGAGCGGTGCTGCGCGTGGTGTGGCGCGGCTCGGGGATCACATCGAGCATCTTCTGCAGGATGAAGGCGCGACCCTCCTTGGCCTGCTGCAGGGCGCGGGCCAAGATGTCAAAGGTAAGACCAGTGGCCTTGTTGTCCATCTGCAGAGCGGTAATGCCCTCGGTGGTGCCGGTGACCTTAAAGTCCATGTCGCCAAGGAAGTCCTCGAGACCCTGGATGTCGGACAGGACCACGGTCTTGCCCTCCTCCTGGATCAGGCCCATGGCGATACCGGAGACCGGGCGCTTAATGGGCACGCCGCCGTCCATAAGGGCGAGCGTGGAGCCGCAGGTCGAAGCCATCGAAGAGGAGCCGTTGGACTCCATGACCTCGGAGACGACGCGGATGGCGTAGGGGAACTCGTTCTCGTCGGGGAGCACCGGAAGCAAAGCGCGCTCAGCCAGGTTGCCGTGGCCGATCTCGCGGCGCTTGGGGCTGCCCATGCGGCCGGTCTCGCCGGTGCAGAACGGCGGGAAGTTGTAGTGGTGCATGTAGCGCTTGCCCTCGGTGGGCTCGATGGTATCCAGACGCTGGCCCTCGTTGAGCATACCGAGCGACAGGACGGAAAGCACCTGGGTCTGGCCACGCTGGAACAGACCGGAGCCGTGAACGAGCGGCAGGTAGTTATCCTTCACCATGATGGGGCGAATCTCATCGGCGGCACGGCCGTCGACGCGCTCGCCGGTCTCGACGACCATGGTACGCATAGCCTTCTTCTCGAGCTTCTTGAGCGCCACGGGAATCTCGCGCTCCCAAGCGGACTGCTCCTCCTCGGTGAACTCGGCACGGATGGACTCCTTCAGAGCCTCGACCTTACCGATACGGGAGAGCTTGTCGGCGTCGCGAAGGGCGGCTGCCATCTCGTCGTAGTGGGCGAAGATGCGCTCCTGGACCTCCTCGACGGGCTGGTCGAGCGGGTACTCCTTCTTGACGATGGCGCCGTTGACCTGCTCCCACTCGGCGACAAACTCGTCCTGAGCCTGGCAGAAGGCAGCAAGGGCCTCCTGGCCAAACTTCATGGCGGCGAGCATGTCGTCCTCGGAGATCTCCTCGGCGCCGGCCTCGACCATCGAGATGAAGTCGGCGGAGCCACCCAGCTCCAGGTCCAGATCGGAGTTCTCGCGCTCCTCATAGGTGGGGTTGACGATAAACTCGCCGGTCTCCACGTTGCGGCCGATGCGCACGCAGGCAAGCGGACCCTCGAAGGGCACGCCGCCGAGCGTCATGGCCAGGGAGGCACCCATGACGTTGATGACGTCGAAGGGGTTGACCTGGTCGGCGACGAGCGAGGTGGCGACAATGTGCACCTCGTTGCGGAAGCCGTCCGGGAAGCTCGGGCGAATCGGACGGTCAATCATGCGCGCGGTGAGCGTGGCCTTCTCGCTGGGACGGCCCTCACGCTTGAGGTAACCACCCGGGATGCGGCCGGCTGCGTACATCTTCTCGTTGAAGTCGACGGTCAGCGGGAAGAAGTCGTAGTTCTTGCGCTCCTTGGAGACAACCACGGTGTCGAGCATCGTGGTGTCGCCCTGCTTGACCAGGCAGGCGCCGGTGGCCTGCTTGGCAAGCTCGCCGGACTCAAAGGTGTAGGTCTTGCCGTACAGCTCAAAGGTCTTGGATACGAGTGTCATTGTTCTCCTTTACCCCACAGGCCCCTTGCCTGTGGGCTTCTCATGTGACGCGGGCCCCCTGCCCCCGCCACGCTTCAGAGCGTGATTGTTCGCGCCCTTACACAAAAAGAGCGCCCCGCTGCGCAGGACGCTCTTAGCATGTACAAATCCTTACTGGATGTTGTCGCGGATGCCCAGAGCCTTGATGAGCTCACGGTACTCGACGATGTCGTTCTTCTTGATGTAGGAGAGAAGACGACGACGACGGCCGACGAGCATGAGCAGGCCACGACGGGTGTGGAAGTCCTTCTGGTGGGACTTCATGTGCTCGGTCAGCTCCTTGATGCGCTCGGACAGGATGGCGACCTGAACCTTGGGGTTGCCGGTGTCGACCGGGGTGTTACCGAACTGGGCAGTCAGCTCAGCCTTGCGCTCTTTGGAAACAGTCATTGTTTCACCTTTCGTTTCTTGTCGCCCGCGGGCGACACTATTCGCCTCGGACTGGGAAGCCGTCGGTGGAGCGAGCATCCAAGGTCGAGGTACCAACAGGTCGGTATGTTACCACAAGCAGACCGCCCATGCGCATCATCACCGACCCAACATGAATTCCATCGCACGGAGGCGCTGGTCGGTGTGCGTCGCAGCCCACACATGCGAAAGCCCGAGCAAGAACGCCGCCGTATGCGGGTCGATTCGCTCGACCATGAGTGCATCGAAGGTCATGGACATGAGGGCGCGCAGCCACTCGACCTCACCGGTCGAAACCAGCTCGGCACCCGGAACGCTCGACGCGCACGAACCGCACATGAGCCCGCCCGCCTGGGGCGAAAAGTACGACAGCATGGGGTCTCCGCACAGCACGCAGGCCGAAAAATCGGGTCGATAGCCCACGTGCGACAGAAGTTTAAAGACAAAGGCCGCCACGAGCAGGTCCATATGTGCCGAGTCGAGCCCACAGCCGACAAGCGTGAGCGCCCGCTGCGTGATGGCAAAGGTAAACGGGTCCTCGGCGTCCTCGAATGAGCACACGCGCGCGACCTCGGCAATCGCGCTTGCGGCGCAGGTCGTCTCGTAATCGGGCGCGGCGCCAACCGGCGCTTCCAAAAGCTCGGCCTGAGAAACAACGTCGAGCGAGCGTCCATGTGCGAGCAGCATATCGACGGTACAGAATAATTCGCAGCGCGCCGCCAAGCGCCCACCGGGTTTGCGGGCCCCCTTTGCCACGGCACGAACCTGACGACCCCGCTCGTCAAGCATCGTCAGAATCAGATCGGTCTCTTTGAGCTTGGTCTTGTCGAGCA
>DXZV01000018.1:9506-11977 GCA_019419485.1 Collinsella sp. | reverse complement strand
TGCGATATGTCCGGGAGCCTGCCATGCGCGCTGCGCGTCCTTAGTCCTCGGCGTTGTAGCCAAAGCGGCGAATCTGGGCCTCGTCGTCACGCCAGCCGGCCTTGACCTTCACGTCCAGCTCCAAAAAGACCTGCGTGCCAAAAATGCGCTCAAGATCGCGACGGGCGTCGATACCGATATGCTTGATCATCTCGCCGCCCTTGCCGATGATGATGCCCTTTTGGCCCTCGCGCTCGACGTAAATAGTGGCGTGCACGCGCAGCACCTTCTTGGTCTGCTCGAGCGCGTCGCAGATTACGCCAACGGAGTGAGGGATCTCATCACGGGTGCGGCGCAAGACCTTCTCGCGCACAAACTCGGCAACGAGCGTCTCGTCAGAAGCGTCGGTACCCATGTCCTCGGGGAACCAACGCGGGCCCTCGGGCAAAAAGTGCGCAACGGTCTCGATAAAGGCATCGACGTTGAAGTTCTTGACCGACGACGTCACGATCTCGTCGTCATACTCCATGAGCTCGTGGGCGGCCTTGAGCTGTTCCATAACCTGGGCGGGATCGGCCTCATCGGCCTTGGTGAGCACCAGGACCTTCTTGCAACGGGCGCATCTTACGCGCTCGGCAACCCAAGCGTCTCCCCTGCCGATCGGCTTGGTGGCATCAATCAAAAACGCGACGACATCGACATCGTTCAGCTCGAACAACGCGCTCTTGTTGAGCTCGGATCCCAGACCGTCCTTGGGCTTATGAATACCCGGGGTATCGACAAAGACCAGCTGGTAGCCGGGACGGTTGACGACGGCGCGCATGCGGCGACGGGTCGTCTGAGCCACCGGCGAGGTGATGGCGACCTTTTTGCCATAGCAGGCATTAAGCAGCGTGGACTTGCCGGCGTTGGGGCGTCCGACCAGGGCCACAAAGCCGCTGCGGAAACCGGGTTCCACGTCACCAAAGCCCGCGAGGTTCTCATCCTCGTCGCACAGGGCGTCGAGCTCCTCGTCGCTCATGCCCTCAAACGGGTCGAACTCCTCGACATCCTCGAGCTCCTCGGTATCCACCGCATCCAGGACCTCGTCATCCAAAACTTCATCGGTAGGCTGCATATTGTCGGACATGGGAATCCCTTTCTAAATAAAGCCGAGCGCGCGGGCAAATACCAGCACGCCCACAATCGCGGCGGTGATGGAAAGAATGTATACAGAGGCGGCGGCGATGTCCTTCGCACGCTTGGCCAGCGGATGGAGCTCCTGGGTCGCCAGGTCGACGATGGCCTCCATAGCGGTGTTGCACAGCTCGCCGTGAATCACCAAGCCACAACAGATGATAATCGTGGCCCACTCGGCAATGTCGAGGCCCACGATACAGCCGGCAATGACGGTGCACACGCCCGCAACGAGCATGACCTTGATGTTGCGCTCGGTCTTGACGGCGGTGACGAAGCCCTCCATGGCGTAGGAAAACGACTTAAAGAAGGACGGATGGTCCTTGTTCGATCCGGGAATCATAGACGGCTCCTAGTCGTGGGCGTGGTTGGTGATGGGGCCGACGTGGACTAGCTTAGGGTCCTCGCCGCGCTCGAGCGACAGATCGCGCAGGATGGCGTCCTCGCGGGCCTCCATGACCTCGGCCTCGTCGTCCTCGATGTGGTCATAGCCCAGCAGGTGCAGCATTCCGTGTACGAGCATCAGACGGCACTCGTCAGCGGGGCTATTGCCAAAACCGGGGGCCTGACGGGCAATAACCTGCGGGGCCAAGATAATATCGCCGAGCTCGAGCGTCTCATCGGCGGGAATGTCATCGTCAAAGGCCGAGTCGCACTCAAACGAGAGCACATCGGTGGTGCGGTCGATACCGCGCCACTCGTGGTTGAGCTCGTGCATCTCGTCCTCGTCGACATACGAAAGGGAAATCTCGACTTCACGCTCAACGCCCTCGGCGGCAAGCACAACCTCGCAGATGTGCTCCACCTCCTGCGCGTCGAGCAGCGTATCGAGCTCGGCATCGTTGCTGATCAATACACTCAACGGGACTCCTTTCGGTCACGTACGCGCTTCTCGCGCACATCATCATAAGTATCGTATGCCTCGACGATACGTCCCACCAAGGCATGGCGCACCACGTCGGCACGCTCGAGGTGCGAAAATGCGACATCATCGACACGGCCCAAAATCTTCTCGACATCCGCCAAGCCACCACGACGACCCACCAGGTCACGCTGGCTCAGGTCGCCGGTAATCACGAACTTGGAGTTGAAGCCCAGGCGCGTCAGGAACATCTTCATCTGCTCGGGCGTGGTATTTTGCGCCTCGTCGAGCACCACGAAGGCATCACTCAGCGTGCGGCCGCGCATGTAGGCAAGCGGGGCGATCTCGATCACGCCGCGCTCCATAAGCTCATCGGTGCGCTCGCGATCCATCATGTCAAAAAGGGCGTCGTAAAGCGGACGCATGTAGGGATCGATCTTTTCCTCGAGGGTGC
>DXZV01000018.1:0-9496 GCA_019419485.1 Collinsella sp. | reverse complement strand
CGTGATGGTATGCGAGCGGATGGCATCCACATAGCGCTTTTGCCCGAGCGTCTTGGGGCGAATGACGCGGCCGCGATACGAAAGCAGCACGTCATCGCGAAGCGACGTAGCCTCGTGCTCACCGTCGCGCAAGACGGCCAGGCAGCGAGAGACATCGTCGGCAGACAGCGTGCGCCCGGCGGCCGCCTCGCGAAAAGCGTGCTCGAAAAAGCGCGCCACGAGTTCGACCTCGTCCGGGTCGCCGCTCACGGAGATGCTATCGCCACGGGCAACCACATGGGCGCGAACCAAGTTCTCGAGCGCACGAAGGACGCCGTCGCCAGCGCCCAAAACGCGCGAGGGATCAATCCCCTCGGGAACGGTAAGTCTAATCTTCGAGGCTTCCATGAACCTCCCTGCGTGCATGGACCAAGCCGGAATCATCGACTCCGATGATAGCAACATCGAGCAGGCACGGGGCTGTAAGTCCACAGGTATCGTCAAGACGGGCATGATGGAACGAGCCGAGCGTCAGGTTGTCGCCATACTCGAGCACGGCACGCTCGACCGTGCCCACGCGACGGCGAGCGTCGGCAATAGCGAGCTCCTGTGCAGCGGCCCGCATACGGCGGCTGCGCTCGGCCATAACCTCGGGCGGAACCTGGTCGAGCATGTCGGCAGCAAGGGTACCGGGACGCTTGCTGTAGCGGAACACGTGCATACGCGAGAAACCCACACGGCGGCACAGCGCCAGCGACTCCTCGAACTCCTCGTCCGTCTCACCAGGGAAGCCGACAATAACGTCGCAAGAAAGGGACGCCTGGGGCAAGTTGGCGCGAATCATACGCACCGTGTCCTCAAAGGCCTCGGCGCTATAGGGACGGCCCATGCGATGCAGGGTCGCCGTGCAGCCGGACTGCACGGGCAGGTGCAAAAACGGGGCGATACGCTGCGGATAGCGCGCCATAACCTTAAGCAGGCGCTCAGAGATATCCATGGGCTCGACCGAGGAAATGCGCACATGCGGAATAGACGTGCGCTCCATGATGGCCTCGAGCAGCTCATCGATTTCGACGTGCTCGTCGGTCGCGCTCTTGCCATCGTAGGCACCCAGGTTCACACCGGTCAGCACCACCTCGGGCACGCCGGCCTCCTGGGCCTCGCGAACTTGCTCGAGCACGGACTCGACGGGCACGGAGCGCTCGGGGCCGCGTGCCTTCCACACAATGCAATAGGTGCAGCGATGGTTGCAGCCGTCCTGAATCTTCACGCCCAGGCGAGAGCGACCGAGCACATCGACCACCTCGCCATCGCTGCAGGCGGGAACGCTATCGGATTCGACACCCAGTACCTCGCAGACGCGCTCGGCGACGTCAATCTTGGACGGCTCGGCGATCACGCGATCGGAGAGCTCCAGCAACTCCTCGGGATGCAGGTTGACGACGCAGCCGGTTACGACCACGTAAGGGTCGTTAGGATGGGCCAGCGCATGACGGACGGCCTTACGGGTCTTGGCCTCGGCCTCGCCCGTAACGGCACAGGTGTTAATGACGATCAGATCGGCATCCTGGGGATCCACAATAGCAAAGCCCAGGCGCATAAGATCGGCAGTGATACGGTCAGACTCAACCCGGTTGACGCGGCAGCCGAGGTTGACGACGGAAATATGGGGTGCGAGCACGCGGGCTCCTTAATCGAGGATATCGTCGAGGGCACTCTTGATACGGTCGGTCACCGACTTCTTACCGGAAGCGACGTCATCGCCCATCTCATCGGCAAAAGCACGGAGCAGCTCGTGTTGCTTATTGGAAAGATTGGTGGGAACGACCACGCGCAGTTGCACGATCAGGCGACCACGCGAACCGCCACCGCCAATGCGCGGCATGCCGTAATTATTGACGCTCACGGTGTCGCCGTACTGTGTACCAGCAGGGACCGTCACCTTGACGACCTCATCGGGCATAATGCCCTCGACCTCGATCTCGCAGCCGAGCGCTGCCTGCGCAATCGAAATATCGCTCACGAGGTACAGGTCGTCACCGTTGCGCTTAAAACGCTCGTGGTCGGCGACGCGCACGTTGACGATCAGGTCGCCCGAGGGCTCGCCGCGAAGGCCAGCCTCGCCAAAGCCGCTCACGCGCAGCTGGCGACCGGTCGAAACGCCGGCGGGGATATCGATGTCGATCTTTTCATGCGAAGGCGTGCGGCCCTGACCGTCGCAGGTCTCGCAGGGATGATCGATGACCGTGCCCTCGCCGTGGCAGTCGGGACAAGGCGAAGAGGACTGAACCTGGCCCAGGAACGAACGCTGGACCGTCGTGACATAGCCCGTGCCGTGGCAGCGGCTGCACTGCTTTTCCTGCGCGCCCTCGGCCCTACCGGTGCCATTGCAATCCTCACAGGGAGCAAGGCGGTCATAGCTGATCGTCTTTTTGCACCCGAGTGCCGCCTCCTCGAGCGTCACCGAAAGGGAGATGGCCATGTCGCGGCCGCGACGACGCTCACGGCGATTTCGGGCGCCACCGCCGGCACCGCCGCCAAAGAACGACGAGAAGAGGTCGTCCATGCCCATGCCGCCAAAGATATCGTTAATGTCGACGTAGCCCGAACCACCAGGGCCGTCGGCAATGCCGTAACGGTCGTAGTTAGCACGCTTCTGCTCATCGGAAAGAACGGAATATGCCTCGTTGAGCTCTTTGAACTTGGCCTCGGCCTCGGGGTCGTCCGAAACGTCCGGGTGTACGGTACGGGCCTTCTTTAGAAACGCGCGCTTAATCGTCCGCGCGTCGGCATCCTTGTCGACGCCAAGCACCTCGTAGTAATCCCTATTTTCCGACACGACCGAATCCTTCCGACTTTCATTATTGTCACAGTGCGTCCTATACCCAAGCTGGGCCGGCCGCAAACAGAGGGTTTGATGTTATTGCATTGCGTAGGGTGAAAGCATGGCACGTTGCGAGCAGCTCGCAAACCAAACCGACACGAGCGCAAACATAAATCCGTTGGCAAAACCGTTGGCAAACTGCATCGCGCCGCGCTTCCACCACAGCAGGCTGCGGTGCAGCACGCCGTCCGAGAGCACCATGAACAGGCCCATGGCAAACGGAATAAAGCACATCACGGCAAAGGCCGAGAACACGCCCGAGATGGCCGAGAGCACCAAAAACGGCGCCACGATGCCCATCAGGTAAAAACCGGTACGGGCCTTGCCTTCCAGGCGCTCGGCCTCAACATGGGCGCGACCGACCAGATCACCGCCAGAGGCGCCGTTGGTGCCGGCGTGACCCATACCGCCAATACGGACCTCGTCGCCATCGTGCGTGCCGGCGGGAAACTCAATCGTCTGCTCGGAGGTCACACGGGTCCGCCCGCTGCCGCCGCAATCGGGACAGGGGTCGGCGACGACCTTACCGGAGCCACCGCACTCAGGGCAGACCGACTGGAACGTGCCGGCACCAAACAGAAAGGACAGGTCGACATCGATGTGACCGCGACCGCCGCAGCTCGGACAGGTATGTGCATGCTCGGACGAAACAGAGCCCGAACCACCGCAGTGACCACAGGTATCGAAGCGCGTATAGCGGACGGTCTTGCGGGCACCGCCCTTGGCCTCCTTGGCGTCGAGTTTGATATCGACGACCACATTGGCGCCGTTCTCGGGATTGTAAGCAGCCTGCCCACGACGCTGCTGGCCCCAAGCGCCGCCAAAGGGAAAACCGCCCTCAAAGGGATTGCCATAGCCTGTGTTGCCGGCGTAGCCGCCACCATAGGGCGAAGCCGTAGGAGCACCGGCAAAGGGATTGCCCGAGCGCATGGCGTCGTAGCGCGCACGTTTTTGCTCATCCGAAAGCACGGCGTAGGCCTCGGAAACCTCTTTAAACTTTTCCTCGGCATCCGGCTCTTTGTTGACGTCCGGATGGAGCTTGCGGGCCTTTTGCTGAAAGGCCTTTTGAATATCACGCGAGGTGGCGTCCTTGGAGACACCCAGAATCTCGTAGTAATCTTTTTCGTTCATCGTCGCCATGCGCGGCAACCTCCTGCTCACAGCAGCGTATATATTCCGGTAATTCTACACGAGCGGCCTAAGCTAGATCCCAAAACAGCTCGAACAGAACATTTCCATCGAGCCAGCCCAGATGGGTCGGCGCCAGACGAGCTCGAACATAGCCCGCGACGACATCTGCCGAAGTGAAAGGTCCCTCATGGACCCCGAGCGTCTCGGGCACCCAAGTGGCAAGACCCAATTCGAGCGCGCGATCGCAGGCAGCTGCCAGCTCATCGGCCGGGATGACGCAAGCTGCACGAACCAACAGGTCGGACGCAACACCGCCCGTCATGCGACAAGACAGCATCAGGTCTTCAGCCGCAGCCTCACGCTGCGACAGATATTCGGCCTCAAACGCCGTCGCGTCATCGTCACGTTGCACCAGACGCACGCGGTACGAATCGCCTCGAGAAGACACGCCGGGGAACAAACCTGCAAGACGGTCGAAATCCTCGGCGTCGAGCATGCCCGCGGCGGAACGACCCAGGCCCAAATAGCCCTGGCCGGTCCAGTAGGCAATGTTATGGGCGCACTCATGTCCGTCGAGCGCATAGCTTGCCACCTCATACGGGTGATAGCCGGCCGCACCCAGACGCTCACGCGCCACATCCATGCACGAAGCTTGAAAATCCTCGTCGGGCTCGACCGACTCGTCGCGGCACGCCATGCGATAAAGGGGAGTCCCCTCCTCAAGCGTGAGCGGGTAGACCGACACATGATGCGGAGCCGCCGCCAGCACGCCATCGAGCGTGCGCTTCCAACTCGCTGCGGTCTGCCCGGGAAGTCCGCACATAAGGTCGCACGACACGTCAAGCCCAGAGTTCTTGACCGTCGCGATGGCGGCAAACGCCCGATCGGCATCGTGAATACGGCCGATGGCGGTAAGTTCGGTGTTATCGAGCGTTTGCACGCCCAGAGAGACGCGTGTGACACCAACCTTGGCAAGCGCAGTGGCAAGCTCGGCGGTCAGCGACTCGGGATTGGCCTCGCAGGTAAACTCAACGGGGGCGCACCACGCACGAATACGCCGCGCCAGCTCCACCAGGCGCTCCCCCGCCAGCGACGGCGTACCGCCGCCAACATAGACGGTGCGGATATGGTCAAGGGCCCCAGCCTTGCCAAAAGCATCGAGGCGCGCGAACAACTGCTCAAAATAGACATCGAGCGCAGCACTCAGGTCGCACGGAGAAAAACTGCGCGAGTCAAAGTCGCAGTACCGGCACTTTTGGGCGCAAAACGGCACGTGCACGTACAGCGCGGTAACGGCCACCCTTAAGCCTCCAGCGGATGAGGGGGCACCGATTCGCCGGCGGCAAGGGCAGCCTCGCAGGCCACCACATCGCGCTCGATATCATCGACCAGTGCCATAAACTCCTCGTACGTGGAGCAGCGCACCACCTGAGCGCGCCAGGCGGCGGCATGGGGCATGCCCTTTAGATACCAGCTCGCGTACGTACGGGCGCGCGACATAAGCGGCAGAAGCTCGTGCGTCAACGTCAGGTGCTCACGCAGAGCCTCCAGGCGCTCGACCGAGGAGCGAGAAGGAACCGGCGTGCCATCGAGCGCAAGGGCGCGAGCATCGCCAAACACCCACGGGTTCCCGTAGATACCGCGCGCGATAAACACCGCGCTGGCGCCCGAGTTGCGCAGATGCTCCGCGGCATCCTCGGCGGTAAACACGTCGCCCGAACCGATCACGGGAATCTCAACGGCGTCGGCAACCTCATCGACGACCGACCAATCGGCCTGGCCCGTATAGAGCTGCGTGGCGCAGCGGCCATGCACCGCCACCGCGGCGGCACCGGCGCCTTCGAGCATCTGGGCAAACGTCGCGGCATTACGGTCCTCGGCATAAAAGCCCTTGCGGATCTTTACGGTCACGGGCACATGCGCCGCGCCCACCGCCGCCTCGACGATCTTCTCGGCCAAATCGGGCGTGCGCATAAGGGCAGAGCCCTCGCCCTTGGTGACAACCTTTCGGGCAGGACAGGCCATGTTGATATCGATGAGCGACAGGCGATCGCCCACACGCTCCTCGACGGCGGCGACGGCACTCGCAAACTGATCGGGCTTGGAGCCAAAGAGCTGCACGCAAATCTGCTGCTCCTCGTCGGCCGGCAGCACCAGGCGCCACGTTTTGTTGCTGGCATAGGCAAGGCCCGCCACGCTCACCATCTCGCTGTAGGCAAGGTTGGCACCGCTGCGGCGACACATGATGCGGTAGGCGGGGTCAGTCACGCCCGCCATGGGAGCCATAAGGAACGGCTGCTCGGCATAGGCGCCCAGCAGCCGCTTGCTGTATTCGGAAAGCGCCATAGACCTACTCGTCCACCTTGAGGATCGCCATAAAGGCCTCCTGCGGGACCTCGACCGATCCGATGGCCTTCATGCGCTTCTTGCCCTCTTTCTGCTTCTCGAGCAGCTTGCGCTTACGCGAGATATCGCCGCCGTAGCACTTGGCAAGAACGTCCTTGCGACGCGCTTTGACAGTGGAACGGGCGATGATCTTGTTACCGATAGCACCCTGGATGGGCACCTCGAACAGCTGACGCGGGATGATCTCCTTAAGTTTGTCGCACAGACCACGGGCCAGGCCATAGGCCTTGTCCTTATGGACGATAAACGACAGCGCGTCCACCTCATCACCCGAAAGCAAGATATCGAGCTTCACAAGCTCGGAGGGACGGTACTCGTTGAACTCGTAGTCGAGCGAGGCATAGCCCTTGGTACGGCTCTTGAGCTGGTCAAAGAAGTCCAAAATGAGCTCGGCAAGCGGCATATCGAAGCGCATCTCGACCGATTTGCTCGTGAGATGGATCATGTCGGTCGTCACGCCGCGGTGCTCGATGGCGAGCTGCATGACGGCACCCGTATACTCGGGCGGACAGATGATCTTGGCCTTGAGGTAGGGTTCCTCGATACGCTCGATACGTGTGGCCTCGGGCAGGTCCTGCGGGCTGCGGACATCGATCATCTCGCCATCGGTCTTGTACACGTGATAGTCGACCGAAGGACTCGTGGCAATGAGGTCCAGATTGAACTCGCGCTCCAGGCGTTCCTTAACGACCTCCATATGCAGCAGGCCCAGGAAGCCCACGCGGAAGCCAAAGCCGAGCGCCACCGAGGTCTCGGGCTCCCACACCAACGACGGGTCGTTGACGTGTAGCTTATCGAGCGCGTCACGCAGGTTCTCGTAGTCCTTGTTATCGATCGGGAACAGGCCCGTATAAACCATGGGCTTGGCCTCGCGGTAGCCGGGAAGCGGCTCGGGGCAGGGATTCGACGCCCACGTGAGGGTATCGCCCACGCGAACGGCCTCGGGGTCCTTCAGGCCCGTGACCACGTATCCGACCTCGCCGACCGTGAGCGCGTCGACCGGGGTCTCGGCGGGACGCTTGACGCCCACGCCATCGACCAAAAAGTCGCCCTTTGCCTGCATCATGCGCAAGGTATCGCCCTTTTTGATGGAGCCGTCAAAGATGCGGACCGTGGCGACGACGCCACGATACTCGTCGAAGTATGAATCCAGAATGAGTGCCTTGAGCGGCGCGTTCGCATCGCCCTTGGGCGGAGAGATCAAAAAGACAATGGACTCCAGCAGATCGTGGATGCCCTCGCCGGTCTTGCCCGAGACACACACGGCATCATCGGCAGGGATCGCCAGGTCATCCTCGATCTCGGTCTTAACCTCGTCGGGATGAGCCGAGGGCAGGTCGATCTTGTTGATGGCCGGCACAATGTCCAGATTGGCGTTCATGGCGAGCGTCGCGTTAGAGACGGTCTGCGCCTCAACGCCCTGCGTGGCGTCGACAACGAGCACCGCGCCCTCACAGGCTGCCAGCGAGCGCGAAACCTCATAGGTAAAGTCCACGTGGCCCGGCGTATCGATCAGATTGAACTGATACGTCTCGCCATCGTCGGCGTCATAGGACACGCGAACGGCATTGGACTTGATCGTGATGCCGCGCTCGCGCTCGATATCCATGGTGTCGAGCAGCTGCGACTCCATGTCGCGTTCGTCGACGGTATGGGTGAGCTCGAGGATGCGATCGCTGATCGTGGACTTGCCATGGTCGATGTGCGCAACGATTGAGAAGTTGCGGATGTGGGAAATGTCAATTGAAGTATTCATGCGGACTATCTTACCCGAGCGGTACAAAAAATGGAGCCTGTTCCATAAAACAGGCTCCATTTATGCGCGTAATCTGTGTGGTGTGAAATTTACAACTTAGGCGTTGATGCTGTTCACGAGCTTGGCAAGACCGGACTTGCGGTTGGAAGCCTGGTTCTTGTGGATAACATGCTTGGCGGCAGCCATGTCGAGACGCTTGGTGACGGTCTTGAGGGCAGCCTGGGCCTTCTCGGCGTCGCCCTCGGCAACGGCGGACTGGACGTGCTTGGTCAGCGTCTTGAGCTCGGACTTGACAGCCTTGTTACGCATGCGAGCTGCCTCATTGGTGCGGATACGCTTCTTCTGAGACTTGATGTTTGCCACTTCTGGAGTTCCTTTCGAGTTCCTTGCAAAAAATGTATGACACCTCTGAGACACGGTGAGGTCATGCAAGCGCCTACTATAGCACGCTCCCCCTCAAAGGGATAGAACGAATTTGTCAAATAGGCAGGTATCATCACGATTTTCTCAAGATGTTCGTAATCCAGAGCAAAAGCGCGGTCTGAGAATCGGCCGAACCCTTGAGCGCGAGCTCCACATCGACCGCGCCCTCGAGCGCTGCGACGAGCTCTGCCATCGAAAAGCGGCGCGCCCAGGTCAGGTGATTCTTGACCTGCCAAGACTGGAGCCTGAGCGTTGCGGCCAGCTCACGACCCTGTCCGCGCGCATCGAGCGCCTTGGCAACGATCAGCTCACGGATGCGCCCGCACAACAGCGTGTAGGTCCACACGTAGCTCTTGGCGGGCAGTAGATTGAAGAGTTCGAGCGAGCGGCGCATGTCACGGGCCGAGACCGCATTGAGAAAGTCCCAGGGCTGAACCTCGGCCGTACGTACAATCCAGCGCTCAACGTCGGCAAGCTCAATCTGGGGCGCCTCGACCATCTGGGCAAGCTTAGCCAAGTCGTTATCGAGCATGCGGGTGTTCTCACCCGAACGCGAGACGAGCTCCTCGGCGGCCGCCGTCGAGATCGACTTGCCGTGCCGCGTCGCCATCTGCTGCACGCGGCGCGGTAGCTCCCAGCGCTTGGTACCGGAGCAATCGATCACCGCCTTCTTGTCGATCTTGGCGATCGCCTTATACAGGCGCGTGTTCTTGGCAAGCGAGTCGGCGATGATGAGACAAACCGTCGTGGGGCTGGGACTCGCCAGATAGTCGACAAGCGGCTCGGAGATCGCTTTGGCGAGTTTTGAGCAGCCGTCAAGGATTACCAGGCGAAACTCGCTGCCCATGGGAAAGGTGTTGAGCGATCCGATAATCGACTCGATATCGGGGTCTTTGGTCATATCGCGCTCGTCGAGG
>DXZV01000179.1 GCA_019419485.1 Collinsella sp. | reverse complement strand
GCCGTTGCCCGCGCCATGGTCAACCGCCCGCCGCTTTTGATCTGTGACGAGCCCACGGGCAACCTCGACCCGGCGATCTCGCTGGGCATCATGAAGCTGCTCGAGCGTATTAACCGCACCGGCACCACCGTGATCGTCGCCACGCACGACCGCGAGATGGTCGATAGCATGCACCGTCGCGTGATCGCCCTCGAGGGCGGCCACGTTATCCGCGACCAGGAGAGGGGAGGTTACGGCAACTATGGCACCAACTAACGTGGGCTACTCCTTCAAAGAGGCAATCAGTCACTTCTTCCGTAACTGGACTACCTCGCTCGGCGCCGTCATCACGATCTTCCTTTCGCTGTTTATCATCGGCCTGTTCATCATGGGCTCCACGATGCTGAACTCCGTGATCGGCACCGTCGAGGATCAGGTTGTCATCAACGCGTTCATTAGCGATGACGCCGATCAGGCCGATGTTCAGGCTTTTGAGGCCGAGCTTAAGACGTGGAATAACGTCAAGTCCGTGACCTATAAGGACAAGGACGACGCGCTGGCCGAGTATACGAGCAAGATGTCGGGCAACGCCGACGCCACCATGGGCGCGCTCGATGGCCAGAACCCGCTGCCGGCTTCGTTTGCAATTGAGATGGACGATCCGTCCAAGGTCGAGAGCACGGCCCAGAAGCTCAAGAAGAACGCCGACTTCCAGAAGATCGCGGATGACGGCGACGTCAACGCGAGCGTGCTGTACGGCCAAGAGGAAGTGAGCCGCCTGTTCCAGGTGACCAACTACATCCGCATCGCCGCCGTGGTGCTCGTTGGCCTTTTGACCTTTATCGCATTCATCTTCATCAACAACACGATTCGCCTGTCCATCACGGCGCGTCGTCGTGAGATTGCGATTATGCGTCTGGTCGGCGCCAGCAACGGCTTCATTCGCGGCCCGTTTATCACCGAGGGCGTACTGCAGGCCATTTTGGGCTCGCTGCTTTCCATCGGCGTTCTGGAGCTGCTGCGCAATCTGATGATTCCGCGTTTGCAGGAGAGCATCGGCTGGATGTCGTTTGCCCTGCCGATGCAGTACTACCTGGTGACCTATGCTGCGCTGATTCTGGTCGGTGTGATTATCGGTCTCTTTGGTTCTGCCATAGCCATGCGCCGCTACCTGCGCGTGTAGGCATGCCTGGAATTCATCCCTTCCAACGGGTCGTCTCTTATGGGGCGGCCCGTTTTTTGATCTCTAGGGGACGGCAGGAAAGCGAATCATTTGGGTAGACTCTTTGGAGTTCGTCATCGATAGCAAGGAGGCGCCATGGGGCGCAATAACAAGCATAAGCGCGGTGCTCGCAATAAGCGTGGGCCGGTGCGCAGCGAACGCCGTCCGAGCCTGACCGGGCGCGTGCAGCTCCATGAGCATGGCGCCTATGTCATAACCGAGAGCGGCGACTACAAAGTTATGGGCCGCGGTAAGCGCGAGATCATGGATGGCGATACCGTTGCCGTGAGCATTAAGAACAGCCCGCACGGTGAGCGGCGCGCCGTGATCGAAGGCGTGGTTGAGCGCGCAGCCATAAGCGTGGTGGGTACGTACCAGACCGCTGGTCCGCTCGGTGTGATCGAGCCGCTCGATTCGCGCCTGAAGGCCGACTTCTTCATTCTGCCCGAGGATACCTCGGCGGATCGTCTGGGCGTCCACCCGGGTGATGCCGTTGTCGCGCGCATTTTGACCTACCCGACGCGCCTGGAATCGGGCACCGTGACGATCGAACGCCGCATTGGCGGAGATGACGCGCCCGATTTGGGCGTTCAATACGTGATGGCGCGTTACGGCTATACCGATAGCTATCCCGAGGCCGCGCTGGACGAGGCCGAGGGACTTTCGCTCGATGTGTCCGCGGCGCTTAAGGACCCGCTCCGCCGCGATCTGCGCGACCGCTTTGTCATCACGATCGACCCGGTCGACGCGCGCGACTTTGACGATGCCATTTCGCTTGAGCGCACGCCCGAGGGTGGCTACAAGCTGGGTGTGCATATCGCCGACGTTTCACACTATGTGGCTTGGGACGGGCATATCGATCTTGAGGCTCGCCATCGTACGACATCGGTGTATCTGGCCGATCGCGTGCTTCCCATGCTGCCCGAACGCCTGTCCTGTGACCTGTGCTCGCTTCGCCCTGACGAGGACCGTCTTGCGTTTACCGTCGATATCGAGCTCGATGCGCAGGGTCGCGTGCGGCATTACGATCCTTACCCCAGCGTGATTCGCTCGCGTGTGCGTATGGACTATGACGGCGCCGAGGCGCTGCTGGTGCGTGCCGACGCGGTTGAGTATTCGGTGCTGGAAGGCGCCGCTGAGGATGTTGCGGCTGCTGAGGCCTCGCGCGAGGAGGCGCTTGAGCGCGGTCTTGCGTGCGAGGAAACTGCTCGCGGCTATAACGTCGACCTCGGCGATTTCCTTGTCGCCGCCAACGAACTCGCCGAACTTCGCCGTCGTATTCGTCGCGTCCGCGGCTCAGTCGATTTTGACACGGCCGAGATTCGCGCTCTATTGGACGAGGACGGAGTACCCGTGCAGATTGTGGCGCGTGAGCGTTCGTGTGCCACGTCGCTTATCGAGGAAGCCATGCTGCTCGCCAACGAGTGCGTTGCAGAGTGGCTGGCAGACCGCGATATCGAGGCTTGCTATCGCGTGCATGAGGATCCGAGCCCCGATAGCCTGCACGGTGCCGCCGTTGCGCTGGCGCAGCTGGGCATCATCGACGATCGCCGTGCTGCCGGTATCGCCCTGGGGAGTCCCGATGAGCTACAGGCTGCAGTTGATGCTGCCGCCGGTACGGCCAACGCACCGCTCGTCAACACGCTGCTTCTGCGCAGCATGCAGCGCGCACTGTACAAGCCGCGCAACGAGGGCCACTTTGCGCTCGCCGCGCCGTGCTACTGTCACTTTACGAGTCCCATCCGTCGCTACCCCGATCTGGTGGTGCACCGCGTGCTCAAACTGCAGTTGGCCTATGAGCAGCTCGGCGGCAAGGACGCCCTGGTCCGTACGCCGCGGCTGATCGGCAAGGGGCGCGAGTCGCTGCCGCGCATTCTGCCGCAGATCTGCCGCGCATGCAGCGATGCCGAGCGCGCGGCAGATGCCGCTAGCCATGCGACGCAAAAGATCAAGATTGCCCAGTACTATGAGGACCGTCTGGGCGAGCGCTATGCCGGAACCGTCTCGTGGGTTAGCAGCATGGGCCTCTTTGTGCGCTTGGACCTGACGCAGGTCGAAGGCTTGGTTTCGATCAAGAGCCTGGGCAACGAGTGGTTCGAGTTCGACGAGGATGCGCTTACGCTGACGGGCGCCGACACGGGGACTCGCTATGAACTGGGCCAGCGCGTGATTATCGAGGTCTCGCGCGTCAATACCACGCGTGGGC
>DXZV01000178.1 GCA_019419485.1 Collinsella sp. | reverse complement strand
GTAATGGCACGCGTCTCGCCGGCCAGGGAATCCAAGTCGGAGCGCAGGGCCAGCCACTCCATGAGTGCCGGCAGCGCCTTACAGGTGAGCGGACCGTAGGTGCGCTCAATCTCGTCGGCATGCACGGCACCCGCCGGCATCTCCGTCGGCGCGGCATACGCGTTGCCCGCGATGGCGGCGGCCAGGGCGTCCTGCGGCGAGAGCGCCGGGGCGGCTAGGCTATCGAGCGGATTGGAACCTGCGGCATCGCGCGCGCCGACGAGCGCCTCAAACGAGGATGCCGGGGCAGATGGCCCCGGTTCGGGCGCAGGCGCGCTCACCACAACGGGCTCGGACTCAGGCTCGGCAGGCACGTCGGCAACGCCGGCTGCGCGCAGCTCTTCCAAGCTCTCGAGCGTACCCTCGATATCCTCGTGCGTCTCCTCAAATTCGGCGGCGACGCCCAGGAATTCCTGAATGTTCTCGGCGCGGCTCTCGGACTCCATGGTGCCCTCGGCACGAAACGCCTGCAGCAGACCCGTCTTATCGACGATCATCTCGACGACGTCCTTGAGCTCGCCGTCCATGCGGCGGCCCTCGCGCACCAGCGACACAAAGCTTGACAGGCCATTGCGGACCTTGGCGCTAAACATGCCGGTTTCGGCGCACGCGATCTCGCAAGCCTGGAAGAACGAGCAACGGTTGTCGCGCGCCAGCTGCTCGATTTTTTGGATCGAGGTGGAGCCGATGCCACGGCGCGGTGTGTTGATGACGCGCTTGACGCTCATCTCGTCGGCCGGGTTCACGATCATCTTGAGGTAGGCCATGACATCACGGATCTCGGCACGGTCGAAGAATCGCGTGCCGCCCACGATCTTGTAGGGCACGCCCGCGCGCAGGAACATATCTTCGAGGATACGCGACTGGGCGTTGGTGCGATAGAACACGGCAATGTCGTCGTAGCTCGTGCCTTTGGCATGCAGCTTCTCGATCTCGCCGGCAATCCAGCGGCCCTCGTCGCGCTCGTCGCTCGCCTGGAAGGCCTGGATCTTCTCGCCATCGCCCTCGGCCGTAAACAGGCGCTTGTCCTTGCGCTGCGAGTTGTGGCGTACCACGGCGTTGGCGGCGTTCAGGATATGACCCGTGGAACGATAGTTCTGCTCCAGCTTGACGGTCTTGCAGTTTTTAAAATCCTTCTCAAAGTCCAGGATATTGGTGATGTCGGCGCCACGCCAGCTGTAAATGGACTGGTCGTCGTCGCCCACGACCATGAGGTTTTGGTACTTGGCGGCCAGCAGGTTGGCGATCTCGTACTGGACGTGGTTGGTGTCCTGATACTCGTCGACGCTAATGTAGCGGAAGCGCTCTTGGTACTTATCGAGCACCTCGGGGCGGGTGCGCAGCAGCTCGAGCGCGCGCAGCAGCAGGTCGTCGAAGTCCATCGCATTGGCGGCGCGCAGGCGGCGCTCCAGCTCTAGGTAGACCTGCGCGGCCTTTTTGTCGTTGGGGCTATCGGCGCTCTTGAGCATGTCCTCGGGGCCGATCATGGCGTTTTTGGCCGAGCTAATCTTGCTGCGGATCATGTTGATGGGGAACTGCTTTTGCTCGATGCCGAGCGCCTGCATAATGTCGCGCACCATGCGCTTTGAGTCATCGTCATCGTAGATGGTGAACTGACCGGTGTAGCCCAACAGGTCGGCGTCCTCGCGCAGCATGCGCACGCACATGGCATGGAAGGTGCACACCCACATGCCACGGGTGCCGCTGGGAATGAGTGCCGCCAGACGCTCGCGCATCTCTGCCGCGGCCTTGTTGGTAAACGTGATGGCAAGAACCTGCCAAGGTTTAACACCCAGGTCGCCGAGCATATGTGCGATGCGGAAGGTCAAGACGCGGGTCTTGCCCGAGCCGGCGCCGGCGAGCACCAGCAACGGGCCCTCGGTGGACAGGACAGCCTCGCGCTGGGCGGGATTAAGGCTGTCAATGTCGACGAGCGGCTTGGCGGGCTTGGGCGCCGGCGCGGGAGCGTCGTAAATGTCGAGCGGGACGAGCTCGGGCTCCGGCGCAGCAGGAGCGGTGTATGCATCGAGCGGCACGGGTTCCGGCGCGGGCGGCACGGATACCGCGGCGTTCTTTTCCCAGGGCAAGGGCTGGGTCATGGGCGACTCCTCATCTGACGGACGGCGCGCCTGCGGGCGGCGCCATAGTTTGAGCCGTACCAGTATACCGAGCCGCGCGGACACCGACGCAAATCACACCACGACTCCGTGCGTCACCGTCAGGCCGCCCCAGCGAATTTGGCGCAATGGGGTCAGGTTGGTCTGCACCAATCAATTGACAATCACGAAACCGCCGATGTCATGGCAGCAGCAGCGAGCGGTGGCCAGGGCGAACAAATTGGCATGAAAAGGGGCGGCATAGACCTTCTGGTCATGCCGCCCCCTTTGAATGACAAGTTGTCGCCCCGGCCGCCGCGCAGCGTCGACCAAGTTACAGGCCGAGCATAGGCTCCAGGACAAAGAAGTACGCGAGCACCACGATGCCCAGGATGATGCGGTAGACGCCGAAGCACTTAAAGTCGTGACGGCGCACGAAGCCCATAAGCCACTTGATGGCAATGAGCGACACCACAAAGGCGACGACGCAGCCCACGCCCAGGATGGCGATTTCGTTGGTGCCGAACGTGCCGCCCTTAATAAAGTACTTGACCAGCTTGAGCGCGCTCGCGCCAAACATAACGGGAATAGCCAGGAAGAACGTGAACTTAGACGCCACCGAGCGCGTGCAGCCCAGCAGCAGGCCGCCGATGATCGTGGAGCCGGAGCGCGATGTGCCCGGAAGCAGCGAAAGCACCTGGAAGCAACCGATACCCAGCGCGGTCTTCCAGCTCAGATCCTCGAGCGTAGTGATGGAGCCAAAGTCCAGGTTATCGTCATCGTCTGAAGCGGCAGCCGCAGCGGGAGTGGCAAAATGCGCACCAGCGGGGCGTCCGCCCGCCACCACGGCACGCGAACCAAACGAACCGGCAAGAGCGGCCTGGTCGCGCTTGTTCGCACGCCAGTTCTCGATCACGATAAACAGCACGCCGTACACAATGAGCGCCAGCGCCACGACGGGAGCATTGTAGAAATGCTCCTCCATCCAGTCGTTAAGCGGCAGACCGATCGCCGCGGCGGGAATGCAGCCGAGCACAATCTTGCCCCACAGCACCCAGGTGTCGCGACGACCCTCCTTGCCTTTGCTGGGAGAAAACGGGTTGAGGTCGTAAAAGAACAGGACGCAGACGGCCAAAATGGCGCCAAGCTGAATCACGACCAGGAACATATTCCAGAACGTCTCGCTCACGTTCATCTTGACGAACTCGTCCACCAAGATCATGTGACCGGTCGACGAAACAGGCAGCCATTCGGTGATGCCCTCGACCAGGCCCATGAAGGCAGATTTTAGAAGCTCAATGA
>DXZV01000177.1 GCA_019419485.1 Collinsella sp. | reverse complement strand
ACTTGCAGCGACGGACCTCGGGACGCTCTTACACCACGTCTGCGCGCGCCACCACGGGGAGCTCCGGGGCGCCCTTCTTAGGGTGCCCTGGTCAAAATATGGCAAATATGAGTACTGCCACCAATTTAGTAACAGGCAATTTTGGCCTCTCGGACAGATTTTGCGCTCAGTGTCGCCAACCTGATGCTTAGTTATTCTACATTTGTTTATTATCTTCTTACTTTACGCCGCCTCCGAGTCCTAAATTCCTTGATTTTGCTGTTACTGATTTAGTGACAGTACTCATATTTGCCATATTATGGCCAGGGCATATGATTAACCCTCTATTTTCGACGCGTATTAGACCGGCTTAAGCCCAAAACACGCCCGCAGCGTGTTAAGCAACGCCTCTTGCTTCTTCCTGCGGGCATCGACACGATTCCGGTACCGCTTTCGCATACGCTGGTGGATGCGCCATGCGAGCGCTTCCATCGCTTCCATATCGCAAAGCATTTCGTTGTTGACCGTTGCGACCTCGATTCCCATAGTAATCAAGCCCGTGTTGCGTTTTTCATCATGGATACGTCCCCTCCGGGAGGAATGGCCCAGCTCACCGTTGTATTCAAGGTCAAACCGGGCTGTTTCCTGATACGCATCGCAAATTGCATGCGGCATCCCTGAGATTGCCTGCGCGCGGTCATCGAACTCGATCTTGTAGTCGGTCTTAAAAGGACCGCAGGCAAATCCGCCATAGGAAAACGGTAATGAAAACAGGGCGAGCATGATGCACTCCATGGGCGAGCGCAGGTTTTCTGACAGATAGGGACACAGCCGCCGCAGCTGTTTGGCCACGTTCCCCTTGCATGCCGCAAGGTAATCTGCCAGGCAATTGGGCGTCAGCACCGGCTCAACCTCAAAGTAGCCCACGTCTGCTGGCTGGTCCTTGTCCTTTGCAAGTTTATTCGTAACAGGCGAGGTGTAGGGAGGCAGATACTTCCCGCGGTCACTCAGCGAAATCTTAGAGCACAGCTCCTGGGCCAGGGCAAACGCCTGGATACAGCCGACCTCGCGGGCGACGGCAACACAAAGGGCCTCGGGAGATAGGCTGTACACCCCCGGTTCCACCTCTAGAATCGAGCCCACGCCAGGCATGCGGCGGCGCTGCGCCGCAGATCCCACCAGCAAGCACAGATCCTCTTGCACCTCGCCGCCTTTGGCTCCAATTCGCACCAAGTCGGGAAGATAGATATCCTCGCTCGAAGGCGATGACGTACACAGCACGCGGCGCTCCTCATCGGGCTCAAGGTCCTTCCAGCCGATGTAGCCCATCTGCCGGCGCTCGGCTCGAATCATACGCAACGCCGAGGCGCCCGTCAGGATCACGGAAGCCGCTAGCTGCTCTTTTGTCGGCTTGTTGCATTGCCTGATTGTTACCGCCACATGAATCACCCCTACCAAACGCGTGCGAGAGCGAGGCCATCAACGGCCGCGGCACCGGCGCGCTTGAGTTCCGCCGAAGCTGCCGCCATCGTCGCACCCGTGGTGATAACGTCGTCGATAAGCAGCAGGTGCTTGCCCCGCACGTCCTCAACGGTCTCGTACATGCCTCGGGCGCGTTCACGGCGTTCTTCACGGCCGAGTTCACGCTGGTCGCCATGGCCGTACTTAACGAGGGCGTCGAGCAGCGGAACACCCGACAGCTCGCAAAATGGGCGCGCGATGGCTTCCATATGATCGAAGCCGCGTCGCCGAAACGCCGCCGCCGTCGCGGGCACAAACACCACTGCATCGGCGCCGGACAACACACCGCCGTAGCGTTCGGGCGCCGCGGCCTGGGCATGTAAGGCGGTGTCGTATAGCAGCTCTGCCAGATACGGCGCCAGGCGTCGCTCGCCCGCGTCTTTGTATGCTTTAATGATCCGCGGCAGCGGATGCGTGTAAACGGCACATGCGAGGCACCGGTCGAGCGCTTCGGCCATCGCCGAAGACGTACCCTCGACCGAGCACTCGGTGCACAGCAAGTCTCCAAACGGGGCGCCGCATCGAGTGCAGCTATGCCGCGGGTCGATGAGCGCAAGCGCCGCCAAGCAGTCTTGGCAAATTAGCGCGCCGGAGCGCTCGCAGCCGGCGCATCGCGTAGGCGACAACGCCTCAAGCGCCTCGTGCGCCGCCAGCTCGGCAAACGGTAGCAATTCGTCCGCAAACGGCAGGATGCCGGCACCTTGCAGGCATCCCAACACATTCAAATGTCTCTTCACGACACAACCCTCCCTACGTTCGGTCGCAGGGAGGGTTGTTGATTCAGCGCTATGGTACCCCGACGCGTTTGGGGTCAGGCAGTTTAAATCCGCTCGCGGGCGTTATTCGCCGGTAGGCGGTTGTGGTGCAGACGAAGACGGGGTCGAACCCTCGCCGCCATCTTGACGCGGCTTGCGGGAGCGACGACGGCGACGGCGCTTCTGGCCCTGGTCGGCCGAACCCTCGCCACCACGATCTTCGCGCGACTCGCGTTCGTCGCGAGCGGCGCCGCGCGCGGCCTTGGCAGCCGCCCCTCCGCCATCTCCAGGGCGACGACGTGTGACCTTGACCTCGCCATCCGAGACCTGATCGGCCACGGAGGGCACCGAGGGCTTTTGCTGCGTGCCCGAGGAATGGCGGCGACGCGGACGCGGGGCGCGCTCGTCATCGTTGCGCTGCTTGCCACCCTTGTCGGCAGGCGTATCGGAACCCGAACCACCCTTGGGGGCGACACCGGCTTCGCGAGCGGCTGCGGCGCGGAAGGCGTCCTCGCGCTCCTCGCTCGACAAATGGCGGCGGCGACGGCGCGTGGGATTCATACCACCGCCGCGGTTTTGCTGCTGAGGCTGCTGAGCCTCGCGCTCGCGGGAGGAGTTCTTGCCTGCGGGAGCGGCCTCGCCGGCATCGCCCGAGCCTGCGCGCTTGCGGCGGCGACGTCCACCGGCAGCCTCCTCAGCCTCGGGTGCCTCGGCCTTGCCACGACCCTTACCGCAGCCACGGCCCTCGCCCTGGCTCTGACCGGCACGGGTATCGGCGTCCGCATCGCGACGACGGCGCTTGGGCATCGATGTACCGGCCAGACGGTCGGCGCTCGACAGGCCATCGCCCACGTCGACGCCGTTCTCGCGGTCGAGCTCCATAAGCGCCAGGCGCATCTCGGGCGACTCGATACGCTCGAGCACGTCACGCGTCACACAGTCGGGGCGGCAGTTGCAGCCCTGCTCGGCGGCCTTCTTTTTGCAGCCCTCAGAGCAGGTCATGTCGGCCAGGTTGACCTTAAAGACTTTGCCGTTCTCCAGGCGCAACACCAGCTGCTCACGCGGGGTGTCATATTCCTGGATGCGTGCCTTGCCAAGCGGCGTATCGATCAGCGTCTTCTTTTTGGGCGCGCGGCTCTTAAAGTCCTTGTACGCCTCGAACTCGTAGCGCAGGCAGCACATCAGGCG